>CAKZOQ010000313.1 GCA_937136445.1 uncultured Gemmatimonadota bacterium | reverse complement strand
GCCCCTTCCACTCCGCCCTGCGCTTCTCCATGAAGGCCCGCACGCCCTCCCGGCCGTCCTCGGAGGCGAAGGCCGCCAGGAAGAGCTCCTTCTCGTAGGCAAGCCCGGCGGAGAGGGGCATCTCGAAGGCGGCGCGGGTGGCCTCCTTGGCCAGCCGGAGCGAGACGGGGCTCCAACGGGCCATGCGCCCGGCGAGCTCCAGGGCGCGCTCCAGATGCTTCCCTTCGTCGGCGAGGAATTCCACCAGTCCGATGCGGTGGGCTTCCTCGGCCTCGATCATGTCGCCGGTAAGGGCCATCCGCAGTGTGTGGCCGCGCCCCACCAGACGGGCCAGCCGCTGGGTCCCTCCGCCGCCGGGGATGAGCCCGATGCGGATCTCCGCCTGGCTGATCTGCGCGGTGGGGTCCGCCACCCGGAGGTCGCAGGCCAGCGCCAACTCCGATCCGCCCCCCAGACAGAAGCCGTGGATGGCCGCCAGGACCGGCTTGGGAAAGTCGGCGACGGCCTCGTAGACCCGGCGCCGGTCGTAGACGGCGCGCTGCTCCATGTAGGTGCGCGAGGCGAACTCCCCGATGTCGGCCCCGGCCACGAAGGCCTTCTCTCCGGCTCCGTGGAGGACCACGACCCGGACGTCGTCGTTCTCCTCGAGGGCGTCGAAGGTCTCCATGAGGAGGCGACGGACCTCGCTGTTCAGCGCGTTCAGCTTGTCCGGACGGTTCAGCGTGACTACGGCGATGTGGTCGTCCCGGATCTCGACGAGGACGGGGGACTCGGAGGACTCGCTCATGGGTGGAGAGGTCGTGGGGATGGGGGGAGGAAGGGGCGAGCCGGGGCCGTCACCACTCGTAGAAGCCCTCGCCGGACTTCTTTCCGAGCTTGCCGTCGGCCACCATGCGGCGGAGGAGCTCCGGCGGTCGGAAGGCCTCGGAGTCCAGCGTCTCGTGGAGGTACTCGGCAATGCCCAGGCGCACGTCGAGGCCCACCAGATCGGTGAGCTTGAGGGGCCCCATGGGGTGCCGGTAGCCCAGCTCCATGGCCTTGTCGATGTCCTGGGGGCTGGCGACATCCTCCTCCACCATCCGGATGGCTTCCATGCCCAGCACGATGCCCAGCCGAGAGGAGGCGAAGCCGGGGGCGTCCTTCACCACCACCGGCTCCTTGCCCAGGCGGCGTACGAACGCCACCCCGAGCTCCAGCGTCTCGTGGGAGGTCTCCGGGCCCCAGACCACCTCCACCAGCTTCATGATGTGGACGGGGTTGAAGAAGTGGAGTCCCAGAAAGCGACTCGGCCGATCCAGCCCCGCGGCGATGCGCTCGATGGAGATGGACGAGGTGTTGCTCGCCAGGATGGCGTCGTCGGGAGCCGCCTTCTGCACCGCCTGGAAGAGGCCGGACTTGAGCTCCAGCGACTCCGGCGCCGCTTCGATGACCAGCGAGGCGCCGGCCACCGCGTCGGCGACCTTCAGGCTTCCCCGCAGGTGATCCAGGACGGTGTCCCGCTCATCCCGGGTCACCTTTCCCCGGTCAATCCCCTTGTCCAGGTTGCCCTCGATGCGGTCGAGGCCCTCGAGGACTGTGCCTTCGTCGATGTCGTAGAGGGCCACCTCGCAACCGGCGGAGGCGCACACCTGGGCGATGCCGTGGCCCATGGTGCCGGCGCCCAGTACCGCGACCCGATGAATTCCCTTCGCCGTCGTCGTCATGTGGCCTCCACCAGTGTGGCGATGCCCTGACCGACCCCGATGCACATGGTGGCCAGCCCGCGGGCGGCGCCGCGTCGTTTCATCTCGTGGACGAGGGTCACGAGGATCCGAGCCCCCGAACACCCTACCGGGTGGCCCAGGGCGATGGCGCCGCCGTTCACGTTGGTGATCTCCGGATCCAGTCCCAGCTCGTTCATGCAGGGGATGGCCTGGGCGGCGAAGGCCTCGTTGAGCTCCACCAGCTCCAGGTCGCCCACCGTCCAGCCGGCCCGCTTCAGCGCCTTCCGGGTGGCGGGGATGGGTCCCACCCCCATGCGGTGCGGCTCGACACCGGCGACGGCGCCGTGGACCACCCGCACCATGGGCTCCAGTCCCAGCGCCCGGCCCCGTTCGGCGGAGACCACCAGGAGGGCGGCGGCTCCGTCGTTGATGCCGGAGGAGTTCCCGGCGGTCACCGAGCCGTCCTTCTCGAAGACGGGGCGGAGCCTGGCCAATGCCTCGGCGGTGGTGCCGGGGCGGGGATGCTCGTCGGTGTCCACCACCACCGGGTCGCCGCGGCGCTGCGGCACGTGCACCGGGACGATCTCGTCGTCGAAGCGACCTGCCTCCATGGCGGCGGCGGCCCGGCGCTGGCTCTCGGCGGCCACGGCGTCCTGGGCCTCCCGGCTCACGGCGAACTCCTTGGCCACGACCTCGGCGGTGGAGCCCAGTCCCATGGTCCACTCCTGGGGGAGCTCCGGGTTCGGAAAGCGCCAGCCCAGGACCGTGTCCGCCACCTCGGGCGTCCCCCGGGCGTAGGCGAACTCCGGCTTGAGCATGACGTAGGGTGCGCGGCTCATGCTCTCCACCCCCCCGGCGATGAAGAGGTCGCCCTCGCCGGCCTGGATGGCGTGGAAGGCGGAGTTGACCGCCTGGAGGCCGGAGCCGCATAGACGGTTCACCGTCTGTCCCGGGACCGTCACGGGCAGCCCCGCCCGCAGAAGCCCCATGCGGGCCACGTTGCGATTGTCCTCGCCAGCCTGGTTGGTGCATCCGAAGAGGACGTCGTCGATGCCCTGGGGATCGATCCCGGTCCGCTCCACCAGCGCCTCGATGACCCGGGCCGCCAGGTCGTCGGGGCGGACCGTGGCCAGCGCGCCGCCGTGGCGACCGATGGGGGTGCGGACCCCGTCGACGATCCAGCTCTCCCGGCGCGCGCCACTCATCGGTCCAGCGCCACCCACACGCTCTTGGTCTGGGTGTACTTCTCCAGCGCCGACTGCCACCCCAGGTCCCGACCGAAGCCGGACTGCTTGTAGCCGCCGAAGGGGGAGGCCGAGTCGTACTGGTTGTAGGTGTTCACCCAGACCGTGCCGGCCTGGATCTCTGCGGCCATCCGGTGGGCCTTCCCGACGTCCCGGGTCCAGACCCCGGCGGCGAGGCCGTAGATGGTGTCGTTGGCGATCTGGATGGCGTGGTCCATGTCGTCGAAGGGGATCACCGCGGCTACCGGCCCGAAGATCTCCTCCTGCGCGATGGTCATGTCGGGCTCCACGTCGGCGAAGACCGTCGCGGTGACGAAGTTGCCGGCGCCGTCGACGGTCGTGCGCTCGCCGCCGGTGACCAGTCGGGCCCCCTCGGCCTTTCCGGCCTCCACGTAGCCCATCACCCGCTCGAGCTGCTCCTCGCTGACGATGGCGCCCAGACGTGTCCCCGAGTCCATGGGGTCCCCGACAGTCATGCCCTCGGCCCGGGCGGCGAACTGCTCCAGGAAGTCGTCATAGATGGCCCGCTCCACCAGGATGCGACTTCCGGCGGCGCAGACCTCGCCCTTCCCGTAGAAGATCCCGGTGCCGGCGCCTCGGACCGCGCCCTTCAGGTCGGCGTCCGCGAAGATGACGTTGGGGCTCTTCCCTCCGAGCTCCAGCGAGACCTTGGTGAGGTTGTCGGCGGCCTCCCGCATCACCGTCTTCCCGACCTCGGTGGACCCGGTGAAGGCGATGGCGCCCACACCCGGGTGCTTCACCAGCGCCGAACCCGCCGTCTGCCCGAAGCCCGGAACCACGTTGAGGGCGCCTTCGGGGAAGCCGACCTCGGCGGCGAGCTCACCCAGGCGGAGGGCGGTGAGGGGGGTCTGCTCCGCCGGCTTGTGGACGACGGCGTTTCCGGTGGCCAGCGCCGGCGCGATCTTCCACGAGGCCAGGTTCAGCGGGAAGTTCCAGGGGGTGATGATCCCCACCACGCCTACCGGCTCCCGCAGGGTGTAGTTCAGGAAGGGGCCCGAGACCGGGATGGTGTCCCCCTCGATCTTGTCCGCCATCCCCGCGAAGTAGCGGAAGGTCTCCACGACGGTGGGGAGGTCCACCTTCCGGGACTCGAAGTACGGCTTGCCGTTGTCCGCCGTCTCCAGGCCTGCCAGCTCGTCGGCGTTGGCCTCGATGGCGTCGGCGAGCCGGGAGAGCAGGTGCGCCCGCTTGTGGGCACTCATTCGGCCCCATGCCTTCCCGGCCATGGCGGCCTTCCCGGACTCAACGGCCCGATCCACGTCGGCGGCCCGGGCCTCCGCCACCTCGGTGATGAGCTCGTGGGTGGCAGGGTTGGTGGTGGGGAAGGTGGCGCCGTCCTCGGCGTCCACCCACTCGTTGTCGATCCAGAGGCGATGGGGTGCGTCGCTCATGGGGCCAGCTCGGGGGTTGGGGGACAAAAACGACGGGGCCCGGAGCGTTCCGGACCCCGTCGAAGGCACATCGGCGGTTGCGGGAGCCTTACCGGCCCTCGAACTCCGCCTTCCGCTTCTCCACGTAGGCCGCCAGGCCTTCCTTGGCGTCGCTGGAGGCGAAGAGCTGCGCCTGCAGCTCCCGCTCCAACGCCAGCGCCAGCTCGAAGGGAAGCTCCG
>CAKZOQ010000312.1 GCA_937136445.1 uncultured Gemmatimonadota bacterium | reverse complement strand
GTGGCCACCACATCGACGGTGCCGCCGGGCTCCAGGTTCTCCTCGATGTCCCGGATGGCGAAGTGCTCGTGGCCGTCGAGCCCGAGGCTCTCGGCGCCTTCGCCGTCCGTGAACTCCAGCGGCAGGACGCCCATGCCCACCAGGTTGCTCCGGTGGATCCGCTCGTAGCTCTCGGCGATGACCGCCTTCACACCCAGCAGGAGGGTGCCCTTGGCGGCCCAGTCCCGGGAGCTTCCGGTACCGTACTCCTGGCCGGCCAGCACGATGAGGTCGGTGTCGTCCTCGATGTAGCGCATGGCGGCGTCGAAGATGGTCGTCTGTTCGCCGGAGGGGAGGTGGATGGTGTAGCCGCCCTCCTTGTCCTCCAGGAGGAGGTTGCGGATGCGCACGTTCCCGAAGGTGCCGCGCATCATCACCTCGTGGTTGCCCCGGCGGGATCCGAAGGTGTTGAAGTCCAGCACGGACACGCCGTGCTCCTTCAGGTACTGACCCGCGGGCTCGTTCTTGGGGATGGCGCCGGCGGGCGAGATGTGGTCGGTCGTCACCGACTGCCCCAGGAGGGCCAGCACCCGGGCGTCCTCGATGTCTTCCACCGGGGGCAGGTCCGTGGTCATGCCCTCGAAGAAGGGCGGGTGCTGCACGTAGGTGGACTCGGGGTCCCACTCGTAGAGGCTGCCCTCCTCGGGGAGGGGGAGCGCCTGCCAGTTCTCGTCGCCCTCGAACACCTCGCCGTAGCGCTGGGCGAACATCTCGGGGGTCAGAGCTTCCTCGACGGTGGCCCGGATCTCGTCCTGGGTGGGCCAGAGGTCGGCGAGGAAGACGGGCTTGTTGTCGGAGCCCCGGCCCAACGGCTCGTTGTAGAGATCGATGTCCATCCGTCCGGCGAGGGCATAGGCCACCACGAGACCCGGAGAGGCCAGGTAGTTGGCCCGGACCAGCGGGTGGATGCGGGCCTCGAAGTTCCGGTTTCCGGAGAGGACGCTGGAAACCACCAGCCCGTTCTCCTCCACCGCCTTGTGGATGTCCGCCGGCAGGGGGCCGGAGTTTCCGATGCAGGTCGTGCAGCCGTAGCCCACGATCCCGAAGCCCAGCTTCTCCAGCGGGTCCATGAGGCCGGAGGTCTCCAGGTAGTCGGTGACCACCTTGGAGCCCGGCGCCATGCTCGTCTTCACGAACGTGGGAACCTCGAGGCCCAGCTCCACGGCCTTCTTGGCCACGAGTCCGGCGCCCACCATGACGGAGGGGTTCGAGGTGTTGGTGCACGAGGTGATGGCGGCGATGACCACGGTGCCGTCGCTGAGCTCGACGTCGGTGCCCTCGTAGGCCACCGTGACGGTACGACCCTTCGCGGCGCGGACGGTGCCGGCCACCTTCACCGGTTCGTTGCCGCCCTCCGCCGCCCAGGTCTCCCCGGTGCGCTCCTCGTCCACCGTGGGGACGTCCTCGGTGTCCGGCAGGTCGAAGCCCGTGGGCACGAGCTTGGGCAGGTCGTTCTCGAAGGAGGTGCGCATGTCGGCCATACGGATCCGGTCCTGAGGGCGCTTGGGCCCGGCCAGGCTCGGCTCCACCGTCGAGAGGTCCAGCTCCAGGGAGGAGGTGAACTCGGGGTCCGGGGTGTCGTCGGTGCGGAAGAGGTTGAGCTCCTTGCTGACCCGCTCCACGCGCTCCACCAGCTTCGGCGAGCGGTTGCTGCCCCGGAGGTACTCCAAGGTGGCGTCGTCTACCGGGAAGAAGCCGATGGTCGCGCCGTATTCCGGCGACATGTTGGCCAGCGTCGCCTTGTCCGGCAGGGACAGGTTGGAGAGGCCGGCGCCGTAGTACTCGACGAAGCGGCCCACGACCCCGTGGGCCCGGAGCATTTCGGTGACCCGTAGGACCAGGTCGGTGGCGGTGGCGCCCTCCGGCAGGCGACCGGTGAGCTTCATCCCCACCACCTCGGGGAGGAGCATGTAGTAGGGCTGTCCGAGGACGACGGCCTCGGCCTCGATCCCGCCCACGCCCCAGCCCACGACGCCCAGGCCGTTGATCATGGTCGTATGGGAATCCGTGCCCACCAGGGTGTCGGGGTAGGCCACGAAGTCGTCGCCCTCGTCCGGGCGACGGTGCACCACCGAGGCCAGGTACTCCAGGTTGACCTGATGGACGATGCCGGTGCCCGGGGGCACCACCGAGAAGTTCTCGAAGGACTCCTGGGCCCAGCGCAGGAGGGCGTAGCGCTCGCGGTTCCGCTCGAACTCCTTCTCCACGTTCAGCCGGTAGGCGTCCGCCCGTCCGAAGTAGTCCACCTGGACGGAGTGGTCGATGACCAGATCCGCCGGGACCACCGGGTTGATGCGGGAGGGATCGCCGCCCAGCGCCTTGAGGCCGTCGCGCATGGCCGCCAGGTCCACCACGGCAGGCACGCCGGTGAAGTCCTGGAGGACGACGCGGGACGGCATGAAGGGCACGTCGGCGCCGGAGTTGGTGGGGCTCCAGTCCGCCACCGCCTGGACGTGGTCGGCATCGACGTAGCGTCCTCCGGCGTTCCGGAGGGCGTTCTCCAGCAGGACCCGTATGGAGAAGGGCAGGCGGTCCAGGGAGGAGACGACGCCCTCTTCTTCGAGTCGGGAGAGGCGGTAGAAGGCGGTGGATCCCTCCGCGAGATCCACGCTCTGACGTGCGCCGAAGGGATCGGAGGTGGAGTTGGCCACGCTGGCTCCGGGTCGGGGACTGAGAAAGGGCTTGCTTGGTATGGGGTTTCCGACGGACGTCGCAGGACGGCGCCGAGACCTGAAGAATAAGGAAACCCGGGGATGATCTGCAGGGGGGGAATGGACCGGGTCCCAGGCACCGGTTAGGTTCGCAATCCTCCCTCGCCGGGGTGGCGGAACGGTAGACGCGGCGGCCTCAAAAGCCGCTGTCCGAAAGGGCGTGCGGGTTCGAATCCCGCCCCCGGCATGCATCATGGCCACGGATTCGTGTCGGGAGCATTCCCCTGACGCCGATTCGTGGCCGTTGTGTGTCTGGCAGGCGCTGGGGCGGGGGCTCGCTCGGCGGCGGCGGTGGGGCTCGGTGTCACGGGCAGGCAAATCCCCACATGGGAGGGAGTTCCGGGCTTGGGACCCGGGTCGCTCCTGGGTATACTAATGACTCGGAATTCCCCAACTGCGCCGGACGCTGCGGCGGCTGCGCGCCTGACCCCCTGGAGCCCGCCTCGATGGCAGAGAAGCAGACCGACGGGAAGAACAGCCTTTCCATCCGCGACAATCGCACCGGTCGGGACTACGAGATCGACATCCACGAAGGGGATGTCATCAGTGCCATGGACCTCCGGCAGATCAAGGTGGAGGACGACGACTTCGGCATGATGTCGTATGACCCCGCCTTCAAGAACACGGCCTCCACCCGGAGCACCGTCACCTACATCGACGGCGCCAACGGCGTGCTGCAGTATCGGGGGTACCCCATCGAGCAGCTCGCCGAGCGGAGTTCCTTCCTGGAGGTCGCCTACCTCCTGCTGAAGGGTGACCTGCCGGATCAGGACGAGCTCGACTCCTTCGTGCACGACGTCACTTTCCACACCTACGTGCACGAGAACGTCATCCAGCTCCTGGAGGGCTTCCGCTACGATGCCCACGCCATGGGCATGCTCATCAGCAGCGTGGCGGCGCTCTCCACCTTCTATCCGGAGGCCAAGGAGATCGAGGACCCGGAGAACCGCTGGATCCAGATCGTGCGGATGGTGGCCAAGATGCCGACGCTGGCGGCCTACGCCTACCGGCACCATCGGGGGCTCCCGTACGTGTACCCGGAGAACGAGCTCTCCTACACGGCGAATTTCCTCAACATGCTCTTCCGGATCGGGGTGAAGGAGTACAAGCCGAACCCCGTGCTGGAGCGGGCGCTGGACGTCCTCTTCATCCTGCACGCGGACCACGAGCAGAACTGCTCTGCCACCACGGCCCGAGTCATCGGCTCGGCCCACGCCGATCCCTTCTCGGCCATCTCCGGGGCCATGGCCGCCCTCTACGGCCCGCTGCACGGCGGCGCCAACGAGGCGGTGCTTCGCATGCTCGAGCGCATCGGGAGCGTCGACAACATCCCCGACTTCATCGAAGGGGTGAAGAACCGCGAAGAGCGGCTCATGGGCTTCGGGCATCGGGTCTACAAGGCCTACGACCCCCGGGCCAGCATCATCAAGCGTACCGCCGACGAGGTGTTCGAGGTCACCGGGAGGAACCGGCTCCTGGACATCGCGTTGGAGCTTGAGAAGATCGCCCTCAACGAGGACTTCTTCGTCTCCCGGAACCTCTACCCGAACGTGGATTTCTATTCCGGACTCATCTACCAGTCCATGGGCTTCCCCGTGGAGATGTTCCCGGTCCTCTTCGCCATCCCGCGGACGGTGGGGTGGCTGGCCCAGTGGGAGGAGATGCTGCTGGACGACGAGCAGAAGATCGCGCGGCCCCGTCAGGTCTACGTGGGCCAGGGGGAGAGGGACTACGTGCCCGTCGGAGACCGGGGTTGAGCCCGGATCCGCTCCGGCGGGTGACGAGAGGGCGCTCCCGGTGGGGGCGCCCTCTCGTCGTAGGGAGGGTCGGCGCTCGGAGGGCGGGGTGAGTCGGATCCAGGCGGTGGACCTGCATCACGGCGGACTGGAGGGGGCCATCGCCTCCTACCTGATCCTGGATCCCGAGCCGACGCTGGTGGACCCAGGGCCCGCCACCACGCTGCCCACCCTCCTGGACGCCCTGGACGAGGCGGGGGTGGCGGGCGAGCTCCAGCACCTCTGCCTCACGCATGTCCACCTGGATCACGCCGGCGCCGCCGGCCACCTGGTGGAACGCCTCCCCGGCCTGACGGTCCACGTCCACGAGGAGGGTGCCCGCCACCTGGTGGATCCGGAACGACTGGTGTCCAGCACCCGCCGCACCTTCGGAGACGCCCACGACCGGCTCTGGGGTGAGGTCCGACCGATGCCGCCGGATCGCATCCGGTCCTGGTCGCCCGGACGTCCGGGCCCCTGGGCCGGGCTGCGGCCCTTCGCCACACCGGGACACATCGGGCACCACATGTCGTATCTGGACGGGGACAGCGGGACGCTGCTGGCGGGTGACGCCATGGGCATCGTTCTGGCACCGGAGGCCCCGACCCACCCCCCCACCCCCCCGCCGGCGGTGGACCTGCCGGCGTTGTTCGCCGCGTTGCGAACCGAACCGGATCATCCCCGGTTCTATTGGATCTACTTCATGTTCCTCTCGACCCTGATCCCAACCTTGGCGCATCTGCTGATCGCCGGCGCTTCGGTGATGCAGTCCGTGGCCGATTGGTCGCCACTGAGGCAATGGCGGGAGAAGGCAGC
>CAKZOQ010000311.1 GCA_937136445.1 uncultured Gemmatimonadota bacterium | reverse complement strand
AGAGCTTCCGGCGCTTCACGGCCTTCTCGAAGGTGGTCCGGGCGTGACGGAGTCCCTTGGCCACCTCCTCGTGACGGATGTCCTTCATGCGCACGGGGAGGTCGTGATAGGCGGCGAGCTGGGCGATGCCTCCCCCCATGACGCCGGCGCCCAGGACCCCCACGGAGGTGATGGAGCGGGGCTCCACGTCGGCGTCGGTGCCGGTGCCTCGCTTGGCCCGCTGCCGCATCTGGTAGATGTGGATGAGGTTCTTGCAGACCGACGAGGTGACGAGCTCTCCGGCGGCACGAGCCTCGGCGTCCAGACTCTCCTCCACCGTACCGCCCAGGTGATCGCGGAGGAGGTCGAGGATGCGGAGGGGCGCCGGGTAGTTCCCGCCGGTGGTCTCCATGACTCTGGAGCGGGCCACCCGCAGCACCACCATCCGGCCGGGCAGGGTGTTGTCCAGAAGGCGGGTGCCCAGGGATCGGGACTTCCGGGACGCGCCGGTGGGCAGGTCGGGGACGCCAAGGGCGAAGTCCCGCACCGTCTCCTGGAAGAGCTCCTCGGGGAAGACCTCTCCGGCGAAGCCGATGCGCCGGGCCTTGGACGCGCTCATGGCCGAACCCTTCAGCAGCGGGTCGAGGGCGGCCTGGAGTCCCACGAGCCGAGGGAGGCGGGTGGTCCCGCCCCACGCCGGCAGGATGCCGAGCTGGACCTCGGGGAAGCTCACGCGGGTGGCGTCGGCGTCGGAGAGGACCCGGTGGGTGCAGGCCAGCGCCAGCTCGGCGCCGCCGCCCATGCAGGCCCCGTGGACGGCGGCCACGGTGGGCACCGGAAGGGTCTCGACGTCCATGAAGATCGCCTGACCCATTCGCACCTTCTTCTCGGCTTCCGTGGGATCCTCGATTCCGGCGATGGCCTCCACGTCGGCGCCGGTGATGAAGGACTCCTTGGCGCTCCGGACGACCACCACCCGTACCCGCCCGGCGTCGGCGGCGTCCCGGATCTCCTCCAGGACCTCCGCGAGTCGCCGCATGACCGGCTCGTCCAGCACGTTGGCGGAGCGCTCCGGATCGTCGAAGGTCACCCAGGCGATGGCCTGGTCGTCGATCTCCAGCGAGGGAGAGGCGGCCGTGGGCATGTCCATGGTGGAGGCAGGGGTCGGGGACAACGGCGCCCCGACACCGGGTTCGGTGTCGGGGCGCAGAGTGCTACCGAGTGCCGGGATCTGTCCGGCGCACCCGGTCGCTAGAGGCTGGTACGCTCTTGGGCGTTCTCACGGGTGAGGACGATCTGCGTGGGCTCTCCTCGCTCCAGCGTCACCGGTACGTTCCAGTAGAGCTCCGCGTAGGGAAGCTCATAGCGGGCGTAGATCCAGTACTGACCCGGTGCCGCCTGGATGCGGACGATCCCCTGGGCGTCGGTGGTGTCCACCGCCATCTGGAGCCCGGAGGCCCGCTGCTTGGCCTGGAACACCTCGCCGATGTCCGCGAAGGCCTCGTCGGCCCAGTTGTCCCTCTCGATGCGCATGGAGTCCGAGCGCTGGATGGTACCCCGCTGCAGCTCGTTGAATTCCTCGAAGGCCTGGTTCATCTCGCGCTCCACGCCGCCGAGCTGCGAGTCCAGTTCCTGGAATTCGCGGAACATGGCGACGTAGGCGGCCTCACCCCGGCTGTACTGCTCCATGGACTCGGAGAGGGTGTTCAGGGTGTCCCGGAGGTTGTTCCACCGGGTCTCGGCCTGGCGCCAGCGCTGCTGGGCCGCCTGAACCGCCTCCCGGGCCTCGATGAGGTCCTCCGGGATGGTGGGCTCGGGCTCGGCGTAGGCCTGCTCCAGCGAGTCGAAGACCTGATCCCGATCGAAGGGGATGAGCTGGACCTCGAGGTCGGAGAGGGTCGTCGTAGCCATCGCCCCGG
>CAKZOQ010000310.1 GCA_937136445.1 uncultured Gemmatimonadota bacterium | reverse complement strand
ACGCTGTCGGCGTCCAGCACCGCCATGTGGTCGAAGTCGTCCCCCCATCGATCGCAGAACTCCTGGATGTTGCCGGCCTTGCGCCCCTCGTTGCGCGGCCGGCGCCGGTAGTGGAGAGCCGGCGCCCCTTCGAGGCCCTCGACCTCCGCAGCCAGGGCCTCCACCGCGGCCTCCTCGTCGGAGAAGCGTGTCGGGTCGGTGCTGTCGCTGAGCAGGAAGAGGGTGAAGCGATCCCCCTGCCCCGTCTCGGCGAGGGAGCGGGCTACGGCCCCCAGGTTCCGCGCCAATCGGCGCGGATCCTCGTGGTAGGCCGGCATCACCACCGCCGTGGTGCTCTCGAGTCTGGGGGGCTCGACCTCCCCTCGGGGCCGGCGGCGGCCCAGGGTGAGGGCGTCCCGGTCCAGGAGTCCGAGAACGAAGCCCACCACCGCGTTCCAGAAGGCGATGGCGATCCAGCCGAAGGTGGGCAGGAACAGGGTCAGGAGCCCCAGCTCCAGCAGGGTGAACCCGCCGGCCCGGACGATCCCGACCATCATGGCCGTGCCCAGGACCGTCGTGAGGGCCACCAGGCCCCCGAAGACCAGACGGCGAAGGGCGAGACCGGGGATCTCGAGCCGATGCGGGACGGCGGAGCCGGCGGCGTGGCTCACGCGTCCGGCCCCGGTCGCCACGGATACCGCCAGATTTCGCTCACGGGCGAGCCGTTCCGCGCCAGGAAGAGGCGCAGGACCGCGGGATCTCCTCGGTCCCAGGCCACTCCCGGTGCCTCCATGCGGAAGGAGACCCGCCAGCCGCCGCCTGGGAGGGGCACGATGACGGCGTCGGAGACGTCGCCGGTGGAGGTCGTGAGGGAGAGATCCGGTCGTGTGCCCGCCGACTCCTCGCCGCCGCCGGGAGCCGGGGCGAAGTCCACCACGAACCGTCGCCGGCTCCTGGGCGGAGGATCCGAGGCGCCAGGAAGGGCATCCCAGCCCGAACGCCATCGTCGGACCCGCAGCGGCTCGCCAACGGCAAGAGCATCGTCGAAGGTGTGGAGGCGGTACCGGTACGTGCGGGACGCGCCGGCCTGGAGCTCCTCCGCCGGCACCCAGGAGGCCACCACGTTGTCGAAGAACTCCGAGTCCGAGGGCAGCTCCACCAACTCTACGGCGCCGGCCCCCCACCCGGCCGGCTTCACCCATTGACTGGGCCGGAGGTGGTAGCGGGCCTCGGCGTCCAGGTAGTCCCCGAAGTCTCGGTGGCGCTGCACGAGCCCGTAGCCGCGCACCATCGAGTCCGGGAGCAGGGTGGCTTCGGGGGGACCGTCGTTGGTCAGGGGGCGCCAGGTCCACTCGTCCCGCCCGTCGTGGATCAGGAGCGCCTCGGAGTCGTGGACGCGGGCCCGGAAATCGTCGAACCGTGTGGCCTCGCGCGGGCCGAAGAGGTACATGCTGGTGAGGGGCGCCACACCGAGCTTGTCGATGTCCGTACGGGCGTGGAGGCGGGCTTCGACGTCCACGATGGTGGCCTCCCGCCCGGGCCGCCCCGCCTGCCCCGGCTGGAGCTCGAAGCGGTAGGCCCCGGCCACGGAGGGGCCGTCCAGGAGCGCCAGGATGGTGAGGGTGGAGTCACCGGGCGCCGGACGGGTGAGCCAGAAGGCCCGGAAGTCCGGGAACTCCTCCCCCTGGAGTACGTTCACCGCCAGTCCCCGGGAGGAGAGCCCGTGGGCCTGTCCCGGTCCCAGGAGCCGGAAATAGGACGCGCCCAGGAAGACCACCACCTCGTCGGCGACACCAGCCCGGTTCAGGGGGTAGTGGACCCGGAACCCCGCGTGGTCCAGCCCCGCCCAGTCCGCCGCATCCTCCTCGAGTGGCGTGGCTTGGCGCTCGTAGTGGAAGCGCCGGGGCTCGAAGGCCACCCGCCGGACCGAGTCGCCCTCCACCAGGTAGAGCGCCACCCGGTCCTCCTGGGTGCCGCCTCGATGGAAGAGCTGGAGCTCGAAGGGGGCCTGGCCCTGCCAGATGGCCGCCTCGGGGCGGTACCGGATCTGGTTGTAGGCGTCGTAGTCCAACGAGCGAAGCGCGGCAGGAAGCGACTCGTCCGGCGGTTGGTAGGCCGAGGCCGCCATGGACGCGGCGCGCCGATCCAGCCAGGACAGGAGCGCCTCCACGGTGGCGGGACTCGGGGGAGGATCGTCTGGAGAGCGCCAGGGTTCGAGGGAGGAGGCGGACGCGTTGTCGTCCGCGAATCCATCCTGGACAGAGTCCGCCGAAGAGTTCTGATCTCCGGACGGCGCGTATAGTATCCAGACGGCGAGCACCACCATCGACACCGCGCTCAGGAGCAGGGCGATGCGACGGGACGACATGGGCGAGACCTTCCTCCGTGGGGCGGCGATCGGGGCTGCCCCGGGGGCCGGCCCGTGCAGTCGGTGACGGGGCAAGACCGGTGCCATTCGGCGCCCGGATGGCCGGCATGACCGGATCCCGAGGCCTGATGAGGCTCCTGGGGGCTCTTCTGGTGGTCAACAGCCTCCTCATGGTTCCCCACTGGATTCTGGAGGGTGGGCTCGGACCCCGCTGGTTCGCGCTGGAAGCGTGGTTCCTTGTGGCGCTCTCGGCCCTTCTGCCGCGGAGCCTCTGGAGCCGGGCACTGGCCTGGGTCGCCGCCACCCTACTGGTAGCCACCCTTCTGGTGGACCTCGGCGACGTGGCGGCGCGGAAGAGCCTCGCCCGGCCGCTGAACCTCTACCTGGACATCCACCTGGTGAGCGCCGTCCGGCACCTTCTGGAGGGGACGTTGGGTGTGCTGGGCGCCGCGGTGGTGTTCCTGGTGGGGATCGGCGCGCTCTTCGCTGCGGTCTGGGGGGTGGCGCGTCTCCTGACGCCACCGGAGGATCGGCTCACATGGGCGCGACTCCGGGCCGGCGCCGGCGCCGCACGACTCCGTGCCGGGGCCGCCGCGACGCTCCTGGCCTTCGCCACCGTCGGGGTCGCCGGGGATTCGGCGCCGGATGCCGTGGAGACCCGGGTGGCCCTCCCGGTGATCCGGACGGCGGTGGAGCAGTCCCGCTCCATGGGTGAGATGCTGGAGGAGCGGGAGCGCTTCCAGGCGGCGCTGGCTGGGTCGCCCTCGAGCTATCGTGACCGGGACGGACTCCTGGCCGGCCTCGGGGGCCGGGATGTCACCCTGGCCTTCGTGGAGTCCTACGGGATG
>CAKZOQ010000309.1 GCA_937136445.1 uncultured Gemmatimonadota bacterium | reverse complement strand
GGCACCTCGTGGCAGGCGCGACACCGCGCCTCGTAGCTCTCCGCCCCACCCACCTGGATGGTGGGCCCCTCGGCCGGCGCCGGGAGGCCGTCGATGAGGCGCTGGTTCCGGGTGGCAAGGTCGCCGCACCTCACGCAGATGGCGTGGAGCTTGTCCACCCGCTCCGCCACGGCCAGCAGCTCGGGCATCGATCCGAAGGGCTCGCCCCGGAAGTCCATGTCCGTGCCGGCCACGATGACCCGCACCCCCAGGTCCGCCAGGCGGTTCACCACCGTCACCACCCCGGGGTCCAGGAACTGGGCCTCGTCGATGGCCACGACCTCGGTCTCCGGACGCACCTGTTCCGCGATCTGGAGGGGGGTGCTCACCGGGACCGCCTCCACCTCCGTGCCGTCGTGGGAGCTGATGCGCTGGACGCCCCCGTAGCGGTCGTCGAGGTGCGACGTGAAGACCTGGACCTGCTTCCGCGCGATGAGGGCACGCCGGACCCGACGGAGGAGTTCCTCGGATTTTCCGCTGAACATCACCCCGGAGACGACCTCGACCCAGCCGTCCTGGGCGCCGTGGTACACGCCCTAGTTGTTGATGAGGTAGATCAGCCCCACGATGGAGGCGGTGAAGGAGACGACGCTCCCCCAGAAGGTGATCTCGTCCCGGATCCTCGACCGGCTCCGGTAGGGCACGTGGAACCAGTCGCCGGACCGGATCCGCTCCTGGAGGACCGAGTCCACCACCTCGTCGGGCCGGAGGTTCAGGATCCGAAGGTCCTCCCCTTCCCGGACGAGCCGCACGTTCTCCGGATCCGCCGGGAGCTGGCTGCCGACCACGGCCAGCTCGGCGTTGATGCCCCCGGCGTTGGCCATGGCGTCGGAGATGGTGGCGGTGGGGTCCAGGAAGTACTGCCCGGGGGAGCCCACCGCGCCGGTGATGTTCACCCGGAGCTCCACCTGCACGTCCACCACCGGCTCGTTGTAGAACTCGCCGTACCGCTCCACGAGGAGGTCTCGGAGGGAGTTCTCCTGGAGGCCGGCGACCTCGGTGGAGCCGACGAAGGGCAGGAAGAGCCGGCCTTCGCGGTCCACGATGCGCTGACCCCCGATGACGCCGATCTCCTCCCCGGCCGCCGAAAAGAGCTGCGTGGTGATCCGGTCGCCGGTCCGGATGGTGTACTCCGACGACTCCTGGGCCGACATCGGTGCAGCGAGGCATCCGAGGAGCACCACGACCGTGACGAGCAGGCGATTGTACGAACTGGGTAACATCCTGGGCCGGGGTGCGGGAGCGGGTCGGACGATCCCTGACGAGACCTTCCCGAAGAGCTAGTTTAGTCAGCCCCGCATCCGTGTGTCTACCGGGGAGGGGATCGGCCCGCCCGACGGACCGCAGCTCGAATCGCCCCCGCTCTCCCGCCGAGGAAGGCAACGGCCATGACGCGCTTTCGACCCGTGCTCTCCCTGTTGGTCCTTCTGTTCCTCGGGTCGGTGGCACCGCCGAGGGCGTCCGCCCAGGACGCCGCCGAGCCGCAGCTCGTCGTCCTCATCTCCATCGACCAGCTTCGCGGGGACCTTCTGGAGGTCTTCCGTCCCGCCTTCGACGGCGGGCTGGCGCGACTGCTGGACGAGGGTCGGGTCTTTCCCGGAGCGTCCCACGCCCACGCAGTGACCCACACCGCCGCGGGACACGCGAGCCTGGCCACCGGGGTCTTGCCGTCGCGCTCCGGCATCGTGGCCAACTCCTGGGATCAGAGGACGGCCGAGGGATGGCAGGAGGGCCTCTACGCCGTGGAGGACCCCGCCTCACCCATCGTCGGGGCGCCGGACGCCGAGGGTCGCTCCCCCCGCAATCTTCTGCGGGGCGGACTGGGCGACTGGATCCTGGCGGCCGACCCCCAGGCGGAGGTCGTCTCCATCTCGGGCAAGGATCGAGCGGCCATCACCATGGCAGGCCGCGCCCGGGGCCACGTCTACTGGATCCTGCCCGAGCAGGGGCGCTTCGTCACCTCGACCTGGTACCGGAGCAGCTACCCGGACTGGGTCCAGGACTACAACGACCGGGTCATGCCCGGGCTGCTGGCCGACACCGTCTGGGAGAACCGGGTCGCGGACGACCTGCGACCCCTCGCCCGGGCCGACGAAGGCGTCCCCTACGAGAACGACGGCGAGCACACGGTCTTTCCCCACCTGGCTTCCCAGGAGCTGGACGACCCCACGGACGACGTGGAGCGCTGGGACTGGCTGCTGGGTCAGCCGTCCTCGGACGAAGCCGTGCTCGGGTTGGCGCTCCGGGCCCTGGACGAGCTGGAGCTCGGTCGCCGGGGGCCGGTGGACTACCTGGGGCTTTCGTTCTCCTCCACGGACTACGTGGGGCACAGCTACGGGCCCTTCAGCCAGGAGCAGCTCGACAACCTGGTGCGACTCGACGGGCACCTGGAGCGGCTCTTTGCGGCGCTCGACGAGGTCGTGGGGGAGGGCCGGTGGGTGGTGGGCTTCAGCGGGGATCACGGCGTCATGACCATCCCGGAGGTCATGGAGGAGCGGGGGGAGGCCGGTCGCCGGGTGATCCGGAGCGAGTACGAGGAGCTGCTCGGGCGGGCCCTGGAGGACGCGCGGGGTCTGGCCGAGGGCGACGACCACGCGCTCGCCGTCGAGCTGGCGCGGATTCTGGAGGTGCGGGGTCTGGTGGCGGATGCCTACACCCACGACGAGCTGACGCACCCGGCGCAGGCCGATTCCTTCGCCGTCCTCTACCGCAATTCCCACCATCCCGGGCGGGCCCACGGGCCGTTCTCGCGCTTCGGCGTGGAGGTGCGGTTCGACTACCACGAGCTGGTGTCCTGGCCCACCGGCACCACCCACGGTTCTCCCTACTGGTACGACCGATCCGTGCCCTTCGTGTTGCTCGGCGCCGGCGTGGATCCGGGGCTGGGAGCCTCCGGGGTGAAGACCGTGGATATGGCACCGTCGCTCGCGGCGATCGCCGGGATTCCGGCGCCGGTGGATCTGGACGGGCGGGTGCTGGACGGGCGGTGAGGGGGGGAGGGTAACCTGCTGACGGCGGCCCAGGCGAGGGTGGCTAGCGGGTCTTGTCAGACAGCCCGAGACGCATTCGAGATGATGATGCCGACCGGGTCACACTCGCGCCACCGGCGTTGCGTCTCGGCACGGCTACAGGAAGGAGTTCAAGGCCCGCTGATAGTTCAGCAACCCGAGTTGGGTTGCGAGTCTGGAAGCTTCCAGGACGTCCATGCGGAAATCCTGCAGGACGCCAGCGTTTCGCGCGGCCCTACCCAGGATCTCCGTGGACTTCACCCAAGCCACGGGAAGCCGGCCGTAGAGGTCAGCCCGTGCGTCCTGTA
>CAKZOQ010000308.1 GCA_937136445.1 uncultured Gemmatimonadota bacterium | reverse complement strand
CCTGGCCGCCGGCTCCGCGCCCATCCTCCGGATCCCCGCCGCCGATCCGGCCCGTGCGCTGGGCTCTGCGGGGCGAAATCGCGACGCCGGCGGATCGCGGGCACGGGCCGCTCTGGTGGCGGCCCAGGTGGCACTCACGGTGGTGCTCCTGGTGGGGAGCGGCCTTCTCTTTCGCTCCTTCACCGAGCTGAGCGCGGTGGACCCCGGCTTCGAGCCGGAGGGCACGCTGGCGGTGCGGATGACCATGCCCGACGGGGCCTGGAGCTGGGAGGAGCGGCGCACCCTGGTTCCCCTGGTCCGCGAGGCCGTCCTCTCGGCACCCGGGGTCGAGGCCGCCGGCGCCACGGCGGTGGACCCCTTCAGCGGGATGAGCCTGGCCAACTTCGTCGCGGCCGAGGACCGACTCCCGGACCGGGCCGAGGACTTCACGCCCATCGCATGGCGCGTGGTCACACCCGGCTTCTTCGAGGCCATGGGGATGGAACTCCGGGCCGGTCGGACCTTCCGGCGGGGCGACGGCTGGCAGGAGGGGGCCGAGACGCCGGTGGTGGTGAGCCAGCGGTTGGCCGGGACCCTCTGGCCCGACAGAAGCCCGGTGGGTCGCACCCTGGTCTGGGGCGATCCTCAGGGGAGCCGCCTCACCGTGGTGGGTGTGGTGGAAGACCTTCGGGACGTGGCGCTGGACGAGGCGCCGAGACCCACGCTGTACCGGACCCACGAACAGATCTCCTGGGCCGTCATGACCATGGTCGCCCGGGTCCAGGGCGACCCCACCGCCGCCGCCGAGGCCATCCGGGCCCGGATCCGGGAGGCGGTTCCGGAGCTGCCCGTCCCGGAGATCCGTTCGTTGGAGGCGAATCTGGACCGGGCCGTCGCCGAGCCCCGCTTCAACCTCACCCTTCTCTCGGGCTTCGCCTTCCTGGGCCTGGTCATGGCCGTGGTGGGCATCTACGGCCTCACCGCTTTCGACGTCCGCCGTCGCTTCCGGGAGATCGGGATCCGGGTCTCGTTGGGGGCGCGTCCCGAGGCGATCCAAACGATGATCGTCCGGAGACGCCTGGCGCTGGCCGCCGGAGGCACCGCCGTGGGGATGGTGCTGGCGTGGGTCCTGGCCCGCTGGCTGGAGAGCCTGCTCTACGGCGTATCCCGGGCGGACCCCATCACCTGGGGGGCGGTGGTGGCCCTGGTGGCGGCCACCTCGGCGGTGGCGGCCTGGATTCCGGCCCGGCGTGCGACCCGGGTGGATCCCGGGGAGGTTCTGCAGCCCGAGTAGCCGGAGCGGCGGACCCGGGGCGTCGCCCTCCGGTCACTCGCCTCGGGACGGTCGGTCGGGGGTGACGTCCTCATCGGCGGCCTCGTCGCCGGCTCCCCTGCCCACCTCCTTCCGCTCCCGCCAGCTCCCCAGGAGGAGGGTGGTGAGCCCCAGAAGGAGCTCGTCCACCAGGGGAAGGGCGTCGGGGACCACCAGGTCCACACCGAAGAGCAGCGCCGTCAGGGCGAAGAGCCAGGGAAAGCGCAGGCGCCTGGCAAGGCGCTGGAGGGTCCGACCGAGAAGGGTCATGCGCAACCTTCGGGGAGGAGGTGGCATCTACACAAGCGGAGGGCCTGCCCCCGACGCCTCCCAACTCCTCCGCTCCCGGCCCGGATCGTTCCCGTGCGCGACCTCCGCTACGCCCTCCGGCAACTCCGGAAGAATCCCGTCTTCAGCCTGGTGGCGGTGGTCACCCTGGCGCTCGGCATCGGCTCCACTACCGCCATCTACACCGTGGTGGACGGCGTCATCCTGGAGCCCCTGCCCTTCGACGAGCCCGCCGAACTGGTGGAGCTCTACGGCGAGAACCGGGGGGAGAACCAGGTCCGCGGGATGGTCTCGCCCATGGACTTCAACGACTGGCGGTCCCAGAACCGCACCTTCCGGTCCATGGCGGCCTACTGGCCCAACGCCGCCACCCTCACCGAAGGCGACGGCAATGCCGAGCGGCTCCGGGTGGTGCACGTCACCCACGACTGGTTCGACGTGCTGGGGGCCCGCCCCCTTCTGGGCCGGACCTTCCAGGAAGCCGACGGGCCCGGCTCCAGCGAGGTCCTGGTCCTGAGCCACGAGTTCTGGCAGCGACGCTTCGGCGGGGATCCCGGGATCGTAGGTCGGACCCTCCTCCTGGACGGCGACGCCAAGGAGGTCATCGGGGTGCTGCAGCCAGGCCAGACCTACCCGCTGGAGACCGACGTCTGGATCAACATGACCTGGCCCATGACCATCCAGAGCCGGTTCGCCCGGTGGATGAGCGCCATCGGGCGCATGGAGGACGCCGACGGCCTGGAGGCCGCCCGGGCCGACATGGGGGCCCTGGGAGCCCGTCTGGCGGAGGAACACCCCGCCACCAACGCGGGCTGGACCGTCCGCGTCGAACGCCTCCACGACGAGCTCCTGGGGGACGCCCGCACCACCCTCTGGATCCTCATGGCGGCGACGGGCGTCGTCCTCCTGGTGGCCTGCGCCAACGTGGCCAACCTCCTCCTCTCCCGCTCCGAGGTCCGGGCTCGGGAGATGGCCGTCCGTGCGGCCATGGGTGCCGGGCGGGGCCGACTGGTCCGGCAGCTCCTGGTGGAAAGCCTCCTGCTGAGCGGCGTCGGTGCCGCGGCAGGGGCGGCGCTGGCCTGGGTGGGGGTGCGCGGGCTCCTGGGGCTGGCTCCGGTGGCGCTCCCCCGGGCGGACGCAGTGGGTGTGGACGGCACGGTCCTGGCGGTGGTGGCGGGTCTCAGCGTCCTCACCGGGCTCCTCTTCGGGCTGGCGCCGGCGGCGCGGCTGGCAGGCGGGCGGGTCCAGTCGGTGCTGCGGGACGGAAGCCGGGGCTCCACGGCGGGTGGTGCCGTGCGCCTTCAGAACCTCTT
>CAKZOQ010000307.1 GCA_937136445.1 uncultured Gemmatimonadota bacterium | reverse complement strand
GGCGCCCGCCGTGCCCCAACCGTCCTTCTCCTCGTCCCAGTCGTCGAGGATCTCCCTCACCTGGTCCTCGGACAAGGCGGAGTGGGGGGAGTTCTCTCCGCGAAGCCAGACGTTGGAGCCATCCCAACGATCGACCTTCTGGATGGGGCCGGGCAGGTGCCGGCCGGTGTGGCCGAGGCAGTAGTGCCGCACCTGATCCACCGAGTACTCGGGGTAGTCACGGGCGATCTCGGCGTAGAGTCGTCCTTCTTCCGCCAGGTCACGCCACTTCACCACGAGCGCTGCCGGTGGCTTGGGCATCGGATGCTCCTTCTTGTTTGGGACCGTACCAAATTGAAAGCTCGCTCCCAATATAGGGCACCGCCCCTGGGTTTTCCTATGGGGTCGCCTCGAGACCGTCCGGCCTCGGGGCCCATCCCGGATGCGATTCAAAAGGCGATGAGCTGATACCCCCGCGCCTGAAAGTCCACCAACGCGGTCATGGCTGAGAGCGCCTGCTGGACCGGTGTGGCCAACTGCTCCTTCCCGATTCCCCGGGAACTCTGGCTCTGTCCGCAGAGCACCACCTCCACTCCGAAGGCGTCCAGCGCCTCGAGGAGCGGGAGGTTGGGATTCGCCACGCCGAAGCGGGCCTGGTAGGAGGCATCGTCCACCAACTCCCACGAAGCGCCGCCGTGCACGATCAGCGCCAGCTTCATCTCCTCACGAGGGACCCCGACCGACGCGTGCATGTTGAGGTACCGGGCCAGCGTCTCGAACCGCGGGTTCACCCGATCGGGATCGGGCGAGGCCTGAGCCACGTCGAAGACGACCCGGTGGGTGCCCTGGAAGGCGGGGACGAAGTCGGGATCCTCGATCTCGTAGACCGGCCCGAAGTCCTGGAGTACCGGACCGGTCCGCGGCTCGGGGGTCGCCTGGCCCTGGAGCGGGGCGGCGAGGAGGAGCAGGAGCATCGCGACGCCTACCCGTGTCAGGCCCGTGGGCTGCTGGCTGGTGAGGGCCGGACCGGCTCGCGGCTGGCGGGCCGGGGGAGGGGCGAAACGCCGAAAGGAGGACGCATGTCGGCTACGGGGGCGCACGAGATGCTCCGTGGGAGGACGGGAGGGAGCCCGCGCGGGGCGCCGGGACTGGATCCAAGCTTGGGCCCCGGGGCCCGATGCCACAAGCACCTTCTCGGTACCGCCCCGTCCCACGGCAGCGCCCGGGTGTCGAACGCCGGCTTCAGCCGGTCCCCAGACGCTCTCCGAGTCGGGCGCGGAACTTCGCGAGCTTGGGGGAGATGACAGCCTGGCAGTAGGGCTGGTAGCGATTCCGACGGTAGTAGTCGTCGTGCTCGGCCTCGGCCTCCCAGAAGGTCTCCAACGGCTCCACCTCCGTGACGATGGGCGCGTCGAACACCTCCTCCTCCTCGAGCTCCCGGAGGAGCGCGCGGGCCTCCTCCTCCTCCTCCGGCATCCCATGGAGGATGATGGAGCGGTACTGGGGACCCACGTCGGCGCCCTGACGGTCCGGCGTCGTGGGGTCGTGGATGGTGAAGAAGACCTCCAGCAGGTCCCGGTACGAGACCTCCGCCGGGTCGTACTCCACCCGTACCACCTCCGCATGTCCCGTGGTCTTTCCGCAGACCTGGCGATAGGTGGGATTCTCCACGTGCCCTCCGGCGTAGCCCGACTGGACGCGGTGGACCCCCTGCACCTCCTGGTAGACGGCCTCCAGGCACCAGAAGCAGCCTCCGCCGAGCACGGCGAAGCGGGTGTCGGATGAAGGCTCGGTCATGGCGTGGCTCCGGCGGGAGGGGTCGGGGATGCGTTCATGGGGCACCCCGACGCCCCGCCGTCCGTTCCCGAAGCCGGACGACCCGGAGGATCTCCGAGACCACGGCGTCGGGAGCCCGCCGCAGCGCCGACCTGGCCCCTGCCACCGGAACGTGGCGACCTGGGACGGCGCCGGCCACGAGGTCCCGGTGGCGACGTTGACGGGCCTCCCGCACCCACCGTGGCGTCCACCCCGCGCCCGTCGGGACCGCCAAGCCGGTGAGGACCGTCAGCGGCACTCCGGGCGTGCCCCCGTCCGCCGCCCGTTCCAGGAGCGTCTCCAGCCGCACTCCGTCGCCATTGGGCAGGGTGCGCCGCGCCACCTCGCGGCTCCACGCGTCCGGGGGCATCCCTCGGCGCAGGGTCGTCTCCCACCCTTCGGTCTCCGGGTCGGTGAGGACCAGTCCACCCACGGCGGCCGGACGATCCTGGGCCAGGAGCCGAGCGTAGAGCCCTCCGGCCCCGTCCCCCACCCACACCGGGGGGTGCGCACTCCCGACCGACGCCCCGGATTCCGGCGGCGCCCCCACCCGGAGGTGATCCCCCACATCCGCCAGGCGATTCAACAATTCGAACCAGCCGCGCTCCGCCGACGTCGGGGTTCGCGCCCAGGTGCAGGCGCCCACCCGACCTTCCAGCCGCTCCAGAACCGGACGCCAGGAGGCGACGTCCGCCGGCGCATCCGGCAGGAGGAGGACCTCCACCGGACCCTGGGTGCAGAGGGCCTGCACCTCGTCTCCCGCCATGGGAAACGCCCGGTACTCCAACGTGTCGGAGGCGGGCTCGCTCGCCGGAGCGAGGGCGAGAAGGGCGGTGAGGACGGCAGGAAGCATCATGCGGACACGGAAGAGCGGGCCGACCCGCCGTGCGAGCCGACCCGGTGGCTCGGCCGGGGGCGTCGCACCCCCGGGGGCCTACTCCTCCTCGTCGTCGGTGCGGTGGAGCGGGCTGTGCTGGAACCAGAGCTGCTCCACATGGTCCCGTAGCCCCCGGATCTCTTCATCCATGTCCGGATCCCCGCGGAGGTGATAGCGAGCGGCCGCCAGCGCCCGGAAGGCACGCCAGAGCGCCTTCGAGGCGGGGCTGGAGCGTGCCCGGGAGGCGCTGGTGGGGCGGGCGG
>CAKZOQ010000306.1 GCA_937136445.1 uncultured Gemmatimonadota bacterium | reverse complement strand
ACGCCGTCCACCTCCAGGAAGTACAGGTAGGGCGAGGGGTTGAGGGTGCGGAGGGCCCGGTACAGGTCGAAGGCGGAGCCCTCCAGCTCGACGCCCAGCCGCTGGCTGAGCACCACCTGGAAGGCGTCCCCGGCACGGATGTACTCCCGGATCCTTTCGACCCCCGCCTCGTAGGCCTCGCGCGTAGTGGGGCTCTCGAAGACCGGGGGGCCCTCCGGCGCCGGCGCGAGGGCCAGGGGCCGCGGCGGCTCGGCCTCGGAGAGCTCACGAACCAGCTCCTCGGTCCGCAGGGCCGCGTCGTCGTAGCGGCGACGTAGCTCCTCCTCCGAGAGGTCGGGCTCCACCAGGACGGAGGCGATGGCCATGGCCCGACCCTTCAGGTTGTCGATGGCCAGCACCACGTCGGTGAAGAGGAAGACGCCGTCCGGCACCCCCAGGTCGTCCGGGGGCGGCTCGGGGAGATCCTCCACCTGGCGCACCACGTCGTAGCCGAAGTACCCTACCGCCCCGCCCCAGAAGCGAGGGAGCCCGGGGACCCGAGCCGGGGTCCGGCGTCGGAGCCGCTCATCCAGGTCCGCCAGGGGGTCGTCGGTCTCCACCGGAACCCACCCCTCGTCCGCCGTCCACCAGGACACGTCGCCGTCGCGGAGCCTCCACGCCGCCCGGGGCCGGGTTCCCAGGAAGGTGTAGCGGGCCCACTGTTCACCCCCTACCACCGACTCCAGCAGGAAGCCGAAGGGCGGGCGGGCGAGCTTCGCGTAGGCCGTGACGGCCGTGTCCACGTCGAAGAGGAACTCCCTCCACACCGGCACGATCCCGGAGCCGGCGGCGTGGTCCCGGAACGCATCGAAGGACGGTCGAAGCTGCATGAAGACACCCGAGGGAGAGACGGCACGGTGAAGGACGCAACTTCCGGAGGAGCCCCGCGGGCGTCAACGGTACGGGTGGCGGTGGACACCGGCGGCACCTTCACCGATCTGCTCGTCCTGCGGGACGGACGCATCCGCACGCTCAAGGTGCCCTCCACCCCCGACGATCCCGCCCAGGCGGTGCTGGACGGGCTGGCCCGGGCGCTGGCCGAGGACCCTCCTGCGCCCTTCCACCTCCTCCACGGGTCCACCGTGGCCACCAACGCGCTCCTGGAGCGGGCCGGCGCCCGGGTGGTCCTCCTCACCAACGAGGGCTTCGAGGACGTCCTGGAGATCGGGCGCCAGAACCGACCCCAGCTCTACGCCCTGGTGGGGCACCGGCCACCGCCCTTGGTGCCCCGGAAGCGGCGGCTGGGACTCTCCGGTCGGCTGGGTCCCGACGGGGAGGAGGTGGAGGCGTTGGATCCCGACGAACTGGCGGATCTCGCCCGGCGGGTGACGGCCCTGGAGCCCGACGCCGTGGCGATCTGTCTCCTCCACGCCTATGCCGATCCGAGGCATGAAGAGGCCGTGGCCGACGCCCTGGCGTCGCTGGGCCTCCCCTGCTCCGTCTCCTCCCGTCTCCTGCCCGAGTTCCGGGAGTACGAGCGAACCTCCACCACGGTGGTGAACGCCTACGTCGCTCCCGTCATGTCCCGGTACCTGGGTCGCCTGGCCGCCGAAGCCGGCGCCGAGCGCCTCACCATCATGGGCTCCAACGGCGGCGCCCTACCGGTGGAGCGCGCCCGACGGGAGGCGGTGCACACCGTCCTCTCGGGCCCGGCGGGGGGCGTCATGGGGGCGCTGGACTGGGCGCGCCGGGCGGGCTTCCCGGACATCCTGACCTTCGACATGGGAGGGACCTCCACCGACGTATCCCTCTGCCCCGGCGAGCCCCTCCGCACCCGGGAATTCACCATCGACGGCCAGCCGGTGGCCGTCCCGGTGCTGGACATCCACACCGTGGGGGCCGGCGGTGGCTCGCTGGCTTCGGTGGATGCCGGCGCCGCCCTCCGGGTGGGTCCCCGGAGCGCCGGTGCCCGTCCCGGACCCATCGCCTACGGGCGCGGAGGGGAGGGAGTGACGGTCACCGACGCCCACGTCTGGCTGGGCCACCTCCCCACCGACGGCTTCCTGGGAGGCGAGGATGCCCTGGACCGGACGGCCGTGGAGGGGCCGCTCCGAGAGCTGGCCCGGGGGCTGGATCTCACCCTCTCGGATGCCGCCGAGGGTGTCCTGGAGGTGGCCAACACTGCCATGGAGCGGGCCCTCCGGGTCATCTCGGTGGAGCGAGGCTACGACCCGGCGGGTTTCACCGTGGTGGCCTTCGGAGGCGCGGGGGGACTCCACGTGGCCGAGCTCACCCGACGCCTGGGGGCGGCGCGGGCCCTCATCCCGCCGGACCCGGGCCTCCTCTCCGCGTACGGGATGCTCGCCTCGCCGGTGAGCCGGGGGGCGTCCCGCACCCTTCTCGTGGCCTCCGACGTACCCGGTGTGGACGCGCGGCTGGACCGTGCCCTCGAGGAGCTCGAGAGGGCCGCGCGGGCCGAGCTGGCCCCAGGGGCCGGGACCCAGGGTTCCGACCTGCGCGTCCTCCGCCATGTGGATGCGCGGTATCGGGGCCAGAGCTTCGAGCTCCGGGTTCCTCGGGACGGCTGGGTGGAGGACTTCCACCGGGTGCACGAGGAGCGCTACGGGTACCGCCGCGAGGGAACGCCCGTGGAGGCCGTCACCGTGCGGGTGGAGGTCCGCGCGCCCACTCCCGACGTGGCGCCGCCGCGACCCCAACCCGCCCGGGACGAGCTCCCCACCCGGTCCGTCCGTCTGTACCACGGGGACGGCGCCGGCGAGGCGCAGGCGGTGTGGCGCCGGGAGCTGGGGGTGGGCCATGAGCTGACGGGCCCGGCCATCGTCCAGGAGTACAGCGCCACCACCTGGGTCCCGCCGGGGTGGGGACTCACGGTCCACGCCTCGGGCTGTCTGGTTCTCGAGCCTCGACCGGAGAGCTAGCTACGCAACCGGGCCGGGCCCCGGAACGCGCCTTCCCCCGGCCTTGTAGGACCTTCGGAACCGCCCGCCGCCGGTTATCTTTGCGGGTTCGTGCACGTCCCCCAACGGACCGACTCCACCGCCATGCCCTCCGACGCATCCCGCACCTCCGCCGCACCCGGTCTCCCGGGCGACGGCGACCTCCGGCCTCCCTACGGTGCGGCGGCGTTGGCCTTCCTGGGCGTGTTCGCGCTCTACGCGGTGACCCTCTCCCCCACCACCGCCTTCTGGGACACCAGCGAGTACATCGCCACGGCCCACATCATGGGCATCCCCCACCCCCCCGGGAACCCGCTCTTCGTGGTGCTGGGCAAGGCATGGTCCCTCCTCCTGGCGCCCCTCGGGCTTTCGGTCGCCGTCCGGGTGAACCTGTTCAGCGCCTTCGTGAGCGCCGTGTCTCACGGCCTCTGGTTCCTCGTGGTCCACCACATCCTCCGGTACTTCTCCGACGACCGTCGCTTCCGGCTCGCCGGAGCCGCCGCGGCGGTCCTGGTGAGCGCCACGGCCTTCACCGTCTGGAACCAGTCCAACGTCAACGAGAAGGTCTACACCGTCTCGCTCCTGACCATCGCCATCCTCAGCTGGTTGATCTTCCGGTGGCAGGAGAACCTGGGGAAGGGCAAGGACGACAACCTCCTCGTCCTCATGGTCTTCATCCTGGCCCTCTCGGTGGGCAACCACCTCATGGCCTTCCTGGCGGCGCCGGCCATCATGCTCTTCATCCTGGTGGTCCAGCCCCGGACCTTCCTGAACTGGAAGCTCTATCCCGCCGCCATCGCCGCCGGGCTCGCCGGGCTCTCCATCCACCTCTTCCTCCCCATCCGGGCGGGGCTGGAACCGGTGATCAACGAAGCGGCGCCCACCTGCCCCGACATCGGTTCGGCGCTGGGGGCGGTGGTGACCTACGGCAGGGCGGGATGCGAAGCCCTCTCCGAGGCCCTGAACCGGACCCAGTACGACAAGCCGCCGCTGGTCCCCCGACAGGCGGATCTGGCGTCCCAGTACGCCAACTACCTCCAGTACTTCGATTGGCAGTGGGCCCGGGCCATGGACGGGGTGAACACCGTCTTCGCCGCGGCGCGGCTTCCCTTCACCATGCTCTTCACCGGGCTGGGCGTGTGGGGGGCCATGGAGCATTTCCGCCGGGACAAGGCCAGCTTCTGGTACGTGGCGGCGCTCTTTGGCACCCTCTCCGTAGCGCTGGTCTACTACCTGAACTTCAAGTACGGCTACTCCCTCTCCGCACCGGTGCAGGACCGTGGCCTCCACGAGGTCCGCGAGCGGGACTACTTCTTCATCGTGAGCTTCAGCGTCTGGGGGCTCTGGGCGGGCGTCGGCATCGCCGCGCTCTGGAAGGAGGCCGCCGAGGGCCTGGGGGCGGGCCTCGCCAAGGCCAGCCCGGTCCTCCTCCTGGCTGCGGTGCCGCTGGTGGTGAACTGGGGCTGGGCGACCCGGGACTACGACTACTCCGCCCGGGACTGGGCCTACAACCTCCTCATGAGCGTGGAGCCGTACGGGGTCCTCTTCACCAACGGCGACAACGACACCTTCCCCCTCTGGTACATCCAGGAGGTGGAGGAGGTACGCCAGGACGTGACGGTGATCGTCACCTCCTACCTGAACACGCCCTGGTACACCAAGCAGATCCGCGATCTCACCGAGCCCTGCGCCGAAGGGGAGGACCCGTCGGACGCGCCGACGCGCATCGTCTGTCAGCGACCCTACACCGCCGAGACCACGGATGCCGCGTACGTCGCCGACCCCGCCGACGCGCCGGAGGGGAAGGTCCCGCTGCTGGTGGACGAGCCCGTCACCAAGCCGGCTCGGGGCATCCTCCCGCTGGACGACGCCACCATCGACCGGGTGGCCGGCAGCTACACCCAGCTCGAAGACACCCAGGTGCTCCAGTTGGGAAACCTGCAGGCCAGCCTCCCCGCAGGCACGGCCCTCTTCCCCTGGCAGCAGTACGGCCTGGCCATCCTGAACACGGCGTTGGGAGATCGCCCGATCTACTTCGCCTCCAGCGGCAATGCCGCCAGCTCGCTGGGTGTGAACCCCTACCTGGTGCGACAGGGACTGGCCTTCCGCCTCTCCAACGGACCGCCCTCCGAGCTCTCGGAGGGGATCGTGAGCACCGCGGGCTCCCCCTACAGCACCGTCACCGGCGACCATGTGGACGTGCCGCGGACGGGGACGTTGGTGAACGAGGTCTTCGTGCACCGGGGAGGGATCCCGGATGCGTGGGGGCACTGGCCCGACCAGTCCACCATCGGCATCCCCAACTACTACGCCTGGACCTATCTCTCCCTGGCGCAGGCCGCCGCCCAGGCCGGTGACGCCGAGGCCCTGGAGCGCTTCCAGGAACGCGCGCAGGCCTGGACCGTCCTGGGCACCACGGATGACTGAGCCCATGCCGCCCGAGCCCACCGACCGCCGAAGCTTCCTCCGCACCCTCGTCGGGGCGGCGGTGGCGGGACCGGCGCTGGTCCGGGCGGAGGCCGCCCAGGCGGCGGTGCCCCGCACGGCGCGAGCCAGCCAGGAGGCCTACCTCCTGGATCCGGGCCTGACCTACCTGAACCACGCCTCCATCGGCACCGTCCCCCGGACGGTCCACGAGGCCCACCGGGCCTACCTGGAGCTGTGCGAATCCCACCCCTCCCTCTACGTCTGGGGGGAGCCGTGGCGGGTGGCCACCGAAGAGACCCGGACGGCGGCAGCGGCCCTCCTGGGCGCCGAGGGCGACGACCTGGCCATCACCCACAACACCACCGAGGGATTCAACGTCCTGGCCCACGGCCTCCCCCTGGAGGCGGGCGACGAGGTCCTCTTCAGCTCCCTCAACCACGGCGGGGCGTCCATGCCGTGGCGGGGACAGGCCCGTCGGCGGGGATTCACGGTGCGGCGGTTCGACTTCCCGGTGGAGCAGGCTCCGGAGCTCACCTCGGACGAGGTGGTGGAGCTTCACCGGCGAGCGCTCTCCCCGGAGACACGGGTGCTGGTGGTCCCCCACGTGGACAACCAGGTGGGGCTGCGCCACCCGCTGCCTGAGCTGGCAGCCATGGCCCGATCCGAGGGAGTCCGGTGGGTCCTGGTGGACGGAGCCCAGTCCGCCGGGATGCTGCCGGTGGATCTCGCAGCCTCCGGTGTGGATGCCTACGCCATGAGCCCCCACAAGTGGATCCAGTCGCCCAAGGGGCTGGGGCTCTTCTGGACCCGTCCGGAGCTGCGCCGGTTGGTCCCGGCCTTCTGGTACCGGACGGCCATGTCCCGGCACGACTCGGCGCGCCGCTACGAGGACTACTCCACGCGAGCCTGGCCGGCGGTGGTGGCGCTGGGCGACGCCGTGGCCTTCCAGAGGGCGCTGGGCCCGGACGAGACCGCCCGGCGCCACCGGGCGATCCGGCGGCGCATCCAGGACCGTGTGGCCTCCGAGCCCCGGTTGAGCTGGCGCTCGCCCGGGAGCTGGGCGCTGGGCTCGGCCATCGTCTCAGTGCGGGTGGAAGGCCATCCGGCGGCGGAGCTGGGCCCCGAGCTTCTCCAGGACCACAACATCGTCGTCCGGGCCTTCGGTGGCCCCCTGGACCACCTCCGCCTCTCGCCCCACGTGGCGACCCCCGATGCGCAGATCGACGCCGCGCTGGACCTCCTGGCGGCTCGCTAGCGCTAGAAGGGCACCCGACCCCCGCCGATGTAGACCGCCTCCAGGGAACGGGTGGCGGTGATGTCCGCCATGGGGTCCTCCGAGAGCACCAGGAAGTCGGCCCACCGACCTCGCTCCAACACCCCGATGTCCGCACGACCCAGGCACGCCGCCGCGTCGGCCGTAGCGGCGGCGAGAGCCTCCCGGGGCTCCAGCCCAGCGTCCACCATCATCTCCAGCTCCCGATGCTCCAGGAAGCCTGGGAACCGTGTGGCAGGGCCGGCATCGGTGCCCATGGCCACCGGCGCGCCGGCCTCGTGGAGGGTGGCGAGGTTGGTTCGCGCCACCTCCAGCCCCGCCCGGTACCCCTCCGCCGCCGAGCTCCCGGCCATCCGGGCCTGGAATTCGGGGTCGGTGACCCGCGCGATGGTGGCCGAGTCCGCCCAGCGCTTGAAGAGGGGATCGTCGAACCAGTCCGGGCGCTCGGCATAGGCGAAGGTCGTGATCTCCCGGGTGAGGGTCGGGACGTAGCAGGCCCCCGCCTCCTCGAGGGCCTCGGCGAAGGAGGGCTCCACCGGAAGGTCCCGCACCGAGTGGGCGATCATCCCCGTGCCCATCTCCAAGAGGCGGAGGGCATCGGCCCGATAGAAGATGTGGGTCGCCACCGGGATCCCCAGGATCGCCGCCTCGGCCAGCGTCGCCTCCACGGCGTCCCAGGCCATCCTGTCGGTGGTGCCCAGGTTGTCGTCCACGCGGAGCTTGATCCAGTCGACGCCACCCCGGGCGTTGGCGGAGACCTGGTCCACCGCCTCCTCCGGTCCGGGGCCCGTGACCACCTCGCCGGCGAACTGTAGGCGGGCGCGACCAGGGGCCGGACGGTCCTCGGTATCCCGCAGGTAGGCGGCGGCCTCCAACGGCGCACCCCCCAGGCTGTTCACCGTGGTGACGCCGTGGCGGGCGAAGAGGAGGAGGTCGCGGGCCATGCGGGCGGTGTCGTCCTCCACCGAGGCGTCGGCCCACCCTCCGGTGACGTGGGCGTGGACGTCGATGAGCCCCGGGATGATCCAGCGTCCGTCCAGCTCCACCACCTCGGCGCCCTCGGGCACCGCACCCTCCGTGTCCACCGACACCACCCGACCGTCCCGCACCACCATGGTTGCTCCCTCCACCGGAGCCTGCCCCGCGCCGGTCCAGACCGTAGCGCCCACGAAGGCCACCGAGTCCTCGCCGGGGGGCGGCGAGGCTGGTTCGCAGGCCGCGAAGGTGGCCAGGAGGGTCACGGCCGCCAGGGCCGGGATGCTGTGGGGGGCGGGGACGCGAAGGCGGAGGCGGGCGCGGGACGGAGGCGTCATGGGGACGGAACTGGGACGAGGGAGGGAGCGGACCGCCGGTCAGGCGGGGTTCGGTGGGGGGAAGCTACGGCGCCGGCGCCGCGCCGCTAGAGACGCACCGTCGTCCCGAGCCCCCGCTCCTCCGCCACCTCCAGGACCCGCCGCGCCACCGCCACATCCTGGACGGCGTTCCCCACCGACTTGAAGTAGGTGATCTCCTCCTCGCGGGTGCGCCCCGCCAGCTCGCCGGCGACGACCGCCCCGATCTCTCCGACGATGTCGTCGGGCTCCAGGGCGCCGCTCCGGAGGGCCTGCATCAGTTCCCCTGCCTCCTCCAGCGCCGCCCGGCGTTCGTCGACGAAGATCCGCGCCCGCCGGAGGAGGGTCTCGTCCACCTCCCGCATCTCGGGGGTGAAGGAGCCCACCCCGGTGACGTGGGTCCCCGCCTCCACCGCCCCGCCGGGGAAGACCGGCTCCGCGCTGTCGGTGGCGGCCACCACCACGTCGGCCCCTGCCACCGCCTCCGCCCGGTCCGTCATGACCCGAACCCGCAGCGCTCCCTCGGCGGAACCCCCGGGGCCCTTCCCGGTCGTCGCCTGGAGCTGGTCCGCCCACCGCTGAGCCGAGGAGCCGCTCCGGGAGACGAGTCGCACCTCCTGGATGGGCCGCACCACCCGGAGCGCCTGGAGCTGCGTGCGGGCCTGGGCGCCGGCCCCGAAGATCGTGGCGACCCGCGCCGAGGGGCGGGCCAGGAGGTCGGCGGCCACCCCACCTGCCGCGCCGGTGCGGAGGGCGGTGAGCCAGGTACCGTCCAGGAGAGCGCGGAGCTGGCCGGTCTCGGGGTCCAGGACGAGGACCACGGCATGGATGACCGGCAGGCCCCGGTTGGTGTTGCCGGCGTGCACCGACACCACCTTGGCGCCGGCGCTCCCCTGGAGGTAGGCGGGCATGAAGAGGCTGACCCCGTC
>CAKZOQ010000305.1 GCA_937136445.1 uncultured Gemmatimonadota bacterium | reverse complement strand
CAGCGCCGGCACCACCCCCTCGAACCAGGGCATGTAGGGGTCGTAGGCCGCCTCCACCAGCCCGTCCAGCGTCCAGCCGTCCGAATCGGTGAGGAGCATGAGGGCGTGCTCGCCCCGCGCGTTCTCCGCCCGGTCGCGCTCCATGTAGACGGGGTAGTCGTCCGGGTCCGGACTGGCCGGGCCCGCCGCCGAGTAGGGCCAGTTGTTGGTGTTCTGCACCCACCCCACCGACGGGTTCACGGCGTTGGGGGTCTCCTCCACCGTGTGCACGCCCTGCCAGTCGCTGGCAGGGTCGCTGCCGTCGACGGGCTGGAGGTAGTCGAAGCGGGTGTCGCGGATGGGAATGAAGTTGGAGTGGAGGTAGGCGATGTTGCCGCTGGCGTCGGCGAAGACGGTGTTGTTGGAGGAGTTGGTGTGGGATTCCATGGCCTCCAGGAAGGCGTCCAGGTCCGCCGCCTTGGTGCGGACGTAGGACTGGATGAGGGCGTCCCGCGGCTCCTCCATGAGCGCTGCGCTCACCCAGCGCCCGTCCACGGCCCGGACGATGGGTCCGCGGTGGGTGCGGTAGGTGGTGAAGCTCCGCTCGTCCATCCCGCCGTCCCCGGTACGGTAGCGCACCGTGACCTCCTGGGTCTCCAGGGACCGCTCTTCGTCTCCGTACACATAGAAGAGCTCGCCGTCCCGCTCCACCACGGTCTCCAGGAATTCGTCGATGTTGTCCACGCCGCTGGAGGTGTGCATCCAGCCGGCGGTCTCGTTGAAGCCCTGATAGATGAAGAACTGCCCCCAGGTGAGGGCGCCGTAGGCGTTCAGCCCCTCGTCGGAGACCACGTGGGCCTCGTGGCGGAAGAAGAAGGAGGTGTGCGGGTTGATGAGAAGGAGGGCGTGGCCGTTCTCGGTGAGCTCGGGCTCGATGGCGATGCCGTTGGAGCCGGTGGGCTCGGCATGGGGGTCGGGCTCTACGAGGGAACTGGTCACGCCGGCGCCGGCGGCCACGAGTTCTGCAGGCGCGTGGGCGGGCGTGTCCATGACTGGATCGGCCGGCTGCACCGCCTGCATCCGCGCGTCGGGGTTCTCGTAGAAGGCCTCCAGCTCGCTCGTGTTCACCCGCTCGATGTCCCCGCCGATGCTCCCCTCGCTGAAGGAGAGAGCCATCCAGGGCTCGAAGCGGTCCAGGACCATGGGCTCCACCTCCGGATGGGTGTGGAGGTAGTAGTTGAGCCCGTCCGCCCAGCCGTCCATCAGCTCCTGGAGCCATCCGGGGGAGTCGGCGTAGAGGGCCTGCATCTCCTCCGGGTCGATGAAGAGCCGCATCCGCAGGTCGGTCCAGAGCTCCTCCTCGCCGAAGGCCTCGGCCAGCCGTCCCTGACTGAAGAGGAAGTTGCGCTCGATGCGGGGGAAGTCGTCCTCGGCCTGGGCATACATGAGGCCGAAGACGGCGTCGGCGTCGGTGGGCCCGTAGATGTGGGGCACGCCCCAGTCGTCGCGGATGATCTCGACCCGTTCGGCTCGGGCTTCCCAACGGGTCACCTCGGCGGGATCGGCGCCGGAGGCGGTCTCGACGCCAGGACCGGATTCGGGGGCGCAGGCCGGGGCGGCGAGGAGGACGAGGACGGCGGCGAGGAACGTTCTCTTCATGGATGCGGCGCGGGGCTCGGGGCACGGAAGAAGGAGAGCCACCATGGTACGGGCTTCTCCCTCCTCCGGCGACCTCGAGCCCCGGCCGACCCGTGCGGGAGGGACCGCAGCTTTCCGTGGGTCAGGGGGTGCCCGGGCCCAGCGCCGGAATCCTCAGTCGCGCCATCAGCCCGGCATGGTCCGAGAGCCAGAGGCCGGAGTTCAGGCGGTCGTCCTGCTCCTCACCCACGACCTCCACCCGGACGAAGCCCGGAAGACGCCGCCACGACCGACCCCTCCGACCCCGGAAGCGCGCCAGCACGAAGTCGATGCGCTCCTTCAGGAGGGTGGGCCCGTTGCGGAGGTCCGGAGCCTGGCAGCAGGTGAATCCGTCTCCCGCCCAGGGGCCCCTGGGGCTGCGGAGCCAGGTGTCGGTGAAGCGGGCATCCAGGGCCGCCTCGTAGGTCGGCGTCCAGCTCGGATCGCCCGGCTGGGCTGCGGCGTCGGAGTTCAGGTCGCCGGCGATGACGGTGAGGCCGTCCAGCCCCGCGGCGACGGAGCCCAGAAGCTCCTGGGCCTGTGCGTCGTGGATGGGACGGATCCCCTGGGTCTCGAGGTGGGTGGCCACCACGTGGTAGCGCGCTCGGCGCGTGGAGGCGGTGAGCCGGATCCAGCCCCGGCGCACCACCACGTCCCCGATGGGCGGCGGCGCCGACGCGAGCAGGAGCTCCGCCGCGTAGCGACCCTGCTGGATCTCCTCCACCTCCACGTCCTCGTGGACCAGGACGGCGATGCGGTCGGTGAACTGCACCAGCTCCGTGGGCGAGACCGGGAGGGTCGCAGCGGTGCCGCCCTGCACCGCGGCGGTCCTGTAGGGGAGTCCGCGCCGGGCGATCTCCGCTTCGATTTCGGTCATCCAGTCGATGACGGTCCCGCCGGTGGAGGCGAAGCGGACAACCTCCTGCAGGCTCACCACCATCGGTCGGGTGGCGTCGATCTCCGCCACGATGGCCTCGGCGCGTCCGGGGACATCGCTGGCCAACACCTGGCCCCAGACGGTGGCGGCGGCCTCGGTCACCGCCACGGGATCACTGAAGTCGGCGCCGAATACCAGCCCGGTGTTCCCGCCGAGGTAGACGTTGCGGGTCAGCACGGAGAGCGAAGGGGCGGGGAGGATCGGCGGACCGTCGTAGCGGCCTTCGGCCACCGCCGGGTCCGGGAGATCCGGTTCGGGGGGAAGGGTCAGGTCGGCGTCGCAGGCACCGAGCGCGAAGACCAGCGCCGCCAGGATGAGACGCTGCCAGGCACCGAGCCAGCCATCGCTCGAGGTACCGCGGCAGCTGCCATGGGGAGCGCGGCGCAGGGGGTGGGTAATCGGGGAAGACATGGGATCCTTTCCTCGGAAGGGGAACGGGTGGATGGACGCCTCAAACTGACCCGGGTCCCCTCATCCATCCGTCCGTCATCCGACGCACACCCTTCTTCCCGGCGACGTAGCCTGGAGCGCCGCAGGGGGCCGCACGTACCTTCTGGGTTCCGCCTTCTCCTCGTCCCCTCCCTTCCGCGCCCATGGACCTCCCCGTCCGGACCCTCCCCGAGCTTCACGACGCCCTCCGCGCCCGACGCGTCTCCGCCGCCGAGGTCGCCGAGGAGGCGTTGGCGGCCCACCGGCGGGAGTGGAATGCCTACATCCGCCTCGAGCCCGACGAGGTCCGCGCCGCAGCCGCCCGCGCCGACCGCATGCTCGCCGAGCTGGACGAGCCGCCCCCCCTGTGCGGGGTGCCCGTCTCGGTGAAGGACCTGTACGGGATGGACGGCGTGCCCACCATGGCCGGCACCTCCCGGGTCCTCCCCGATGCCTGGTCCCGGGACGCCTGGCTGGTTCGCCGGCTGCGGGAGCAGGGCGCCGTCTTCACCGGCAAGACCCACACGGTGGAGCTGGCCTTCGGCGGCGTGGGAATGAACCCCCACCACGGCACGCCCTGGAATCCCCGGGATCGGGCCGTGCATCGCATCCCCGGGGGCTCCTCCGCCGGGGCCGGGGTGAGCCTGGTGGAGGGCTCGGCGTGGGTGGCGCTGGGCACGGACACCGGGGGATCCATCCGCATCCCCGCCTCCATGACCGGGACGGTGGGGCACAAGACCACGCAGGGGCGCTGGCCCACCGACGGGGTGGTCCCGCTGAGCAGCACGCTGGACACGGTGGGGGCCCTCACCCGCTCGGTGGAGGACGCCGCCTTCTTCTTCGGGGCGGTAGGGTGGGGGGACCCGGTGGGCTTCCTGGCGAAGGACTTCGGTGGGGCCACCGGAGAGGTGCGCTTCGCACGGCCCGACTGCGCCCTCTGGCGGGACTGCCAGCCGGACCTGGTGGCGGTGCTGGAGGACGCCCTCACGGCGCTGGAGGGGGCGGGGTGGACCCCGATGGAGACCGACGGGACGCTCCTGGACGAGGCTGCCGACTTCTACCTGGCCAGCGGGATCGCCGCGGCGGAATGCAGCGCCTTCCTGGATCGGGAGCTCCCTGAGTGGTGGGAGCTCCTGGACCCCACGGTGAGTTCCCGCCTCCAGGGGGCTCCCTCACTGGACTCCCAGGCGTACCGGCAGGCGCGGGTGGAGCGGGAGCGGCGGGCGGGTCAGGTGGAGACGGCCTTCGGCGGGGCGGACCTCCTCGTGCTCCCCGGCCACCTCGTGACGCCGCCCCCCGTAGCGGAGCTCGCCGAGCTGGCGCGGTACAAGGAGGTGAATCGGGCCACGCTCCTGCCCACCTGCTGCGGGAGCGCCCTGGGGCTCTGCGGACTCACCCTGCCGGTGGGCACCGACGCGGCGGGGATGCCGGTGGGGCTCCAGTTGGTGGCGCGGAGCCGTGCCGACGAACGGCTACTGGAGTGGGGGCGGCGGGCCGAGGCGGTCCTGGGACGGCCCACCTCCTGAGCGCAGCACGCCCCCCGGCCTGGATGGGCCGGGGGGCGTGAGGAGCGTGGAGCGTCCGGGGTCTCAACGCCCCGGGTGCGGCCTCAGCAGCTCTGGCAGTTGTGGTTGTTGGCCGAACCGAGCTGCTCCAGCAGCGCCACGGTCTCGGGGAAGGGGGAGACGCGCTGCACGGGGCCGTTGGCCATGTCCGCCGTGGTCTGTCCGTCCCGGCTCACCGGAGTCACGTCGGCTCCGAGCTCCACCAGGTACCGGATCATCTCGTTGTCTCCGCGGGAGGCGGCGTGGTGGAGGGCCGTGTAGCCGTTCACGTCCCGGGCGTTCACGTCGGCACCCACCTCTTCGACGAGGTAGCGGACCGCATCCATCCAGGCGTCGGGGACGTGCCGGTGGGCGTTGCCTGCGAAGCCCTCCCCGTACCCCACGCCGGAGGCGGCGTGGATGGGATAGACCGCCGCGTCGCCCTCCTCCACCGGGGGCAGCCCGGAGGGGTCGGGCTCGGCCTGCGCCACCGAATCCTGGTGCTGCCAGGCGGCCAGGACCTCAGCGTGGAAGTCCTCGGGCGTGGCGTTGAGCACCGAGTCCGGGTACTGCTCCTGCAGGGAGTCCGGAAGCTCGTCCCGGGCCATGCGGAGCGCCTGGGCCTTCCCTTCCTGGTCCCGACCCTCCCACTCCTCCTCCAGAGCTTCCAGCACCTGGAAGCGACGGTAGTCGTCGAAGTCCATCATGTTGCCGGCCTTGGTGGGGAGGTGGGGATCCGCCCCATGCTCCGCCAGAAGGCGCATGGCCGGCACGTCGGTGGCGTAGGCCGCCCGCCAGAAGGGGGTGGAGCCCTGCATGTCCACCAGGCCGCAGTTGCCGTTCCCGCAGCCGGTGTACACCAGGTACCAGGGGTGCATGTCGATGCGGTGGTCCGGGTCGGCTCCGGCATCCAGGAGGAGCTCCATGATCTCCAGGTAGCCCGTCTCCTGGAGGTGCCGCTCCTGGGGCTGCGGGTACCGGGTCCGCGGCTGCCACTGGGAGTTCACGGCGGCCCAGAGGGGCGTCACCCCGTTGAGGGTCGCGGCGAGGTTGGGGTCGGCGCCGTGGTCCAGGAGGTAGGCGGCGGCGTCGAACTGCCCGTTGATGGTGGCCAGGAGGAGGGCGCTGGTGCCGTCGCTCTCCGAGACCTTGTTCACGTCCGCTCCGCCTTCCACCAGGGCGTGCATGCTCTGGGTGTTGCCCTGTCGGACCGCGTGGAGCAGAGGCGTGAGACCGCCCTTCTTCAGGATGGTGGGCGGACCGCGGAAGCGGTCCATGGCGCTCTCCTCCGGGGGCTCCGGAAGCTCTCCGGAACGGATGATGTCCCGGGCGGCCTCCACCGCGGCCTTGAGCTCCGAGGGGGTGGGCTCTTCCTCGGCCCCTCCGATGAAGGTGTTGAGGATCTCGTCCCGGCGCTCCGTGGCGGCCTCGTAGAGGTCCTCCTGATGCTCCAGATCCACCACGTCGGTGGAGGCGTCCGGGTCGGCGCCGGCCTCCAGGAGGAGGCGGATGGCGTCGGCCCGATTCCAGCCTGCCGCGAAGATCAGCGGCGTCTGGCCCCACTGGTGCTCCCGGGCATCCACCTCCGCACCGGCATCCAGGAGCGTCCGGAGGGTGGCCACGTCGCCGGAGGTGGCCGCCAGGTGAAGGGAGGTCGCGCCGGACTCCGCCGCCCGCACGGACAGGTCGGCGCCGGCGTCCAGAAGGACCCCCACGACGTCGGCTTCACCCTCGCGGCTGGCGACGTGCAGCGGGGTGTAGGACCCGATGCGGGTCACGGCGTCCAGGTTCGCGCCGGCCTGGACGAGCATCGCGGCCAGCTCGGCGTTGCCACGCTCTGCCGCCCAGTGGAGCGCCGTCATGCCGTCGCCCCGAGGAGCGTTCACGTCTGCGCCGTTGGCCAGAAGCTGTTCCACCGCGGCCACGTCGCCGCGCATGGCCGCGTCGGCCACCGGGGACTCCGGCGGGCCCAGCGTCGCGAACGCGGCGAGGCCTGCCAGGAGGGTCAGGCCCGGAGCGGAAAGGAGCCGCATTCCTCAGCCCTCCATCTCTTGGGTGACCTCGACGGCGGACTGGCGGAGCGAGAACTCGCCGGTGGAATCGCCGAAGTGGTCCATCTCCATCCCCAGCCCGTTGAGCACGCTCAGCATGGCGTTGGACATCGGCGTGCCTTCCTCCGCCTGGAGGTGGAGGTTCCCCTCCAGCATCCCGTTGCCCCCGCCCAGCAGCATGAGGGGGCAGCGCCGGTGGTTGTGGACGTTGGCGTCGCCCATGGGCGAGCCCCACATGACCACGCTCTGGTCCAGAAGGTTGCCTCCCTCCACCTCGGTGTTCTTGAGCTTGTCCAGGAGGTAGGGGAGCTGGCCCACGCGGTACTTGCAGATCTCGTTGAAGTCGAGGATCGCCTCTTCCCGGTTGCCGTGATGGGAGGCCGGGTGGAAGGGGCGGTCCGATGCGCTCTCCGGGAAGACCCGGTTCTGGGAGTCGCGGCCCGTCTTGAACGAGATGACGCGGGTCATGTCGGTCTGCAGCGCCAGCACCTGGAGGTCGAAGAGGATCTCCATGTGCTCGCTGAAGGAGTCCGGTACGCCTCGTGGAGCCTCGGGCATGGCCCGGGGGTCGCCGCTGGTGTTCTGGGCCTCCACCATCTCGATGCGCCGCTCGATCTCCCGGACGTTGTCCAGGTAGCGGTCCATGCGCCGCTGATCCTCCTGACCCAGGGAGCGCATGAGGGAGTTGATGTCCTGGGAGATCCAGTGGAGGATGCTCCGCCGCGAGGACCGTCGCTCTGCGCGCTCCTCGGCGGTCGCGCCGACACCGAAGAGCATGTCGAAGGCCACCCGGGGATCCCGCACCATGGGAAGGGGCTCGTTGGGCGAGGCCCAGGAGAGCGAGTCCGTGTAGGCACAGGAGTAGTTGTAGGTGCAGCCGCCGGCCTGATCGAGCTGCTCGATGCAGAACTGCATGGACGGGAGCGGCGTGTCCTGGCCGAAGCGCTGGGCGTAGAGCTGATCCATGGACGTCCCGACGAAGATGTCGGAGCCCTGGGTCTGCTTCGGGTGGGACTGGGTCAGGAAGACCGCGCTGGACCGGAAGTGGTCTCCGCCGATCTCCGAAGGCGCGAAGGCCTCGGCCATCCGGACGTCGGTGTTGCTGATGATGGTCAGGTAGTCCTGCCATTCACGCAGCGAGGAGAGGGCGCTCTCCTCCAGGATCTCGAAGTCCTTGCCCGTGGTGGACGGCGCGTAGAGATGCTGGGTGGCTCCCCAGTCGTTGCACCCGGCGAGGCCGTGCACCTCCTCGATGGCGATGAAGCGCGTGGCGCCGGGCTGGAGGAGCTTCCGGCTCTCCGCGCTCAGCTTGCCCGCGGGGACCATGGCGTCCAGGAGTGGGAGGGCGAGACTCGCCCCCATGCCCCGGAGGAAGTGCCGCCGGTCGATGTGGGTTCCGGTGATGAAGTGCATGGTCCTGGGTTCTCCTGGCTGAAGTAGGCAGCCTGTCGTGCTACGCT
>CAKZOQ010000304.1 GCA_937136445.1 uncultured Gemmatimonadota bacterium | reverse complement strand
TTCCAGTCCGGCGTCCACAGCGTCGTCACCACCCACCGGATCCCCAAGGGCTGGTCCCACCAGATCCAGAACACCCTGGGCGTCTCGGCCCTCTACATGGGGCGGAGCCGCTGGGCGCGCCCGGGCATGGACCTCACCCTCCACGCCGGCGGGATGCTCGGGACGACCCAGACCTATCCCATGGTCGGGGCTACCCTGCGCCTGGGTCGGGGACTGAGCGGATTCCCCGGCCTCCTGGGCCGCAACACCGCGGTGGCGGTGGACCTCCGGCACCCCGTGGAGTTCGGTGTGGTGGGTGGCGTCGAAGGACGCTACATGGTGCACAACGCCTTCGTGCGGGGGGCGCTGGGGGCGGAGGGCGACCCGGGCGTGGCGGCCGAGGACTGGCTCGGGGACTACCGGCTGGGCCTCTTCCTGCGGGTCCTGGACGCGCGGGTGGACTATTTCTTCGTGCGTCGGAGCCCGGAGGTGGCGGCGGCGGGCCCGTCGGAGGGGACCTACGACAACTACGGGTCCATCTCGGTGAGCTACGCGCCGGGTAGGGAGCAGCTCAACAACGTCCGGGTCGGCGACTTCATCGCCGAGACGCTGCCGAACTGGTTCCGCGGCTTCTACCTGGAGGCGGGGTTCGGGTCGGAGATCGGTGCGGACGAGCCCGGCACCGAGGTCCAACACGTCATGCACGGCGCGGTGGGCCGGCACCTGTGGAAGGACCTGGACGTGGGCTTCGAGCTCTCCGGGGTGGGACGGGAGTTCGGGCCCCCGGCCCCCGGCGAGATCGCCTACCGCGACCGCATGATGGTGACGTCGGCCTTCACCCTCCGGTACCGACCCCTCGGCGGTCGAGCAGGGCCCTTCGACTGGCACGTGCGCGGCGGGGTGGGTGGCGGATTCCTGGGTGGCGGCGACAACGAGGTGGAGTTGGTGCGGCCCGGGGGTTCGCTGACCCCCTGCCCCGACGGCTTCGACTTCGAGGCGCCGGAGCCCCCCCAGAACACCTCCTACTGCAACCGCATCCAGGAAGGCACGGCCTGGCTGGCCGGAGCCGGCGTGGCGTGGCGCCCCTGGGGCGAGGAGCTGGGGATCGCTCTGGACGTCCTCTGGAGCGACGTGGGGGCCGGGTCGAATGCGAGCTTCACCGGATGGACCGTCGGAATGCGCTGGACACCCAACGAGCGGTGACGGCCTCGGGACCCTTCGGGGGACGTTGTGGCGGGCTGGGCGGCAGCGTATTCTGGCGAGACCTGCCGTGCCCCTCGTCCCGGAGCTTCCCATGAACCGTGCCCCACACACGCCCCACGAACGAGCGGCACGACGGCCTGCCGCGCAGCGGCACGGGGCACGTCGCGGACCAGACCGTGCCGGAGTGGACGGCCGATCCGGATCCACACGGACCGCCTTCGAGGCCATCCACGCGGGCGGTCGCATGGCTCGACAGGCCGGCCTGGTCCAGCGACTCCAGAGCGGCCGGTCCACGGGTGGCGGGACCGTGGTCCAGCGGGTCATGGCCAAGGGCGGCTCGGTGGACGTGAACCCCGAGTTCTCGTCCGGCAACCAGGTGGTCAGCCGGATCGAGCAGTTCTACAAGCTGGGTGACACCAAGTCCACCGTCGGGATCGCCAAGGAGTCGGTTCTCACCGACGCCGGAGATCTCTGGCAGGCGTCCGACGCCCCCGAGGGGAAGGCGCGGGTCTACAAGACGCCGGTGGACAAGGGCAAGCCGCGCGGCTGGCAGGCCAACTTCTGGGAGAGGCCGGCGGACGGCGGGGAGCCGACGCACAACTTCCACGTCTCGATGCGGAGCTGAGCGGGCGAGGGCATGCGCACACCGGAGCCACCTGCGGGCCATTTCATCTCCACGACCCTCCGCGGGTGGACGCTGTCGACGCTTCTCGCGCTCTTCGCCCTCCCCACCCCTGCGCAGGCCCAGTTCGGGCTCATCGAGGGCTTCGCGGACCGGGTCTCCGACCTGTCCTTCTACGCCAGCTACGGACAATTGGCGGGCCCGAGTACGGCCCTGGACCGTGATGCAGGCGGCGTGCACGGCTTCGGGCTCGAGCTCCTCTTCGACGTGGCGCACGTCACGCGCCCCGATCCGACGGCGGAGGTCGATCAACCCACGGACTCCGTCCGCCGGGTCTGGACAGGCATGGAGGTGGTTCGGACCGAGGAGGGTGCAGATACCACCCTCACCTACGAGGTCGAGCCGCGCCCCCGGCCCCCGTCCCCGGTGGACACGATCTGGGTTCTGGAGCTCGGCCTCGGGTACGGCCAGCTCTCCGGGTACGAGCTCGCCGCGCCCGGCCTCGACATGAACCTCTCCGTCCGGGAGCTCCCCTCGGTCAACTTCTACGCCAGCTACGAACCCTGGGGGAACTACTTCGGGGTGCGGAGCGGATTCCTGCGCACCCACTCGCTGCAGGTGGTGGATGCGTCCGGGACGACCATCGCTGGAGAGGCCGACGCCTTCCTCGTCGGGGCGATGACGGGCTACGCCATGAACCTGAAGGACCTCTGGCTCTTCATCGAGGGCGGGTACACGGTCCGCCACTTCCCCAGCGTGGAGTGGGCCGACCTCGATGTCCTCCCTCCCGACCTCCCCCGCGAGCTCAACATGAGCGGGTGGTCGCTCAGCGCCGGCGTGCAGTTCCCCGTCAACTAGGCGTCTCGAGCACCGCCAGAGCGAGGAACAGCCCACCCAGGAGCAGGAAGGCCGCCCCGGCCATCGTCGGGATGGAGACGAACCCGAACACCGCCAGGTAGCGCCCGGAGCAGGGAGCGCCACCCTGGCAACTCACCACCTCCAGCGCCGGGTTCCACTGCAGCGACACGTGGTAGACGGACAGGAGGAGTCCGCCACCGGCCAGCGGGAGGCCATAGCGCCAGACGCCGGCGTCCGGGCGGAGGGCCGCCACCGCCAGGAGGGGCACCAGCGGATACATGGCGATGCGCTGATACCAGCAGAAGAGGCAGGGCTGCAGGCCCACCACGTCCGACAGGTAGAGGCTCCCGCCGGTGGCCAGGGTGGCGGCGGTGAGGCCCCACACCAGAAGACTCCGTTCCTCCCCGGCCAGGGTGCGCCGGAGCCAGGCGCGACCTCCGGGGACGGCCGACGCTCCGGCCAGGATCAGTCCACCCCCGACGGCCACGAAGGAGAGGGCCGCCAGGGTGGTGACCAGGGGTGCGTAGAGGCTCACGA
>CAKZOQ010000303.1 GCA_937136445.1 uncultured Gemmatimonadota bacterium | reverse complement strand
GGCGACATGATCGTCCGGCCCATGAACCTCCCCACGGTCTCCAACGAGATCGACGCCACCATCTGCTGGACGGCGGAGGAGCCCATGAAGCCGGGCACCCAGTATTGGGTCCGCCAGACCACCCGCGAGGTGAAGGGCTTCATCTCCCGGCTGGTGTATCGGATCGACGTGGACACCCTCCACCGGGAGGACTCGGACCGGCTCGAGCTCAACGACATCGGCCGGGTCCAGATCACCACCGCCCAGCCTCTCTTCTTCGACAAGTACCAGCTCAACCGGGAGACGGGGAGCTTCATCCTCGTGGACCCCCACTCCAACAACACGGTGGCGGCGGGGATGGTGCGGGGGCGCGTCCAGCACGAGGAGGCCATCCCCGACGAAGAGACGGCGGAGGATCGCGAGGTACGCGCCGTCTCGCCGGGCGTCGTCTGGGAGGGCTGGAACATCCCCCTCCCGAGGCGCGAGGAGCGCAACGCCCACAAGGCGGCGGTGGTCTGGCTCACCGGCCTGCCCTCCTCCGGGAAGTCCTCGGTGGCCCGGCACGTGGAGCGGCGCCTCTTCGACGCCGGCTGCCAGACCATGCTCCTGGACGGCGATCAGGTGCGGCACGGCCTCTCCGGCGACCTGGGCTTCACGCCCGACGACCGTCGGGAGAACATCCGGCGCATCGGCGAGGTGGCGGGCCTCTTCTTCCGACAGGGCTGCATCGTCGTCTGCACCTTCGTCTCGCCCTTCCAGGAGGACCGCGACCGGGTGCGCGCCCTCCTTCCCGAGGGACGCTTCCTGGAGGTCTTCGTCGACACCCCGCTGGAGGTGTGCGAGAAGCGGGACCCCAAGGGCCTCTACGCGAAGGCCCGCTCCGGCGAGATCGCCCACATGACGGGCATCTCCAGCCCCTACGAGGAGCCTCGGGAGCCGGAGCTCCGACTCCCCGGGGACGAGGACACTCCCGAGGCGCTGGCGAATCGGGTGGTGGCCCGGCTGCACTCCCTCGGCATCACTCCTCCGGACGACGCCCCGAACGGGGGCTGAGCCCGTCGGGAGTAGACCCCGCGGCCCCCTTCTTGCTACTCTCCGGTTGTGATGCGCTACCTCTGCCGATCCGGCCTTCGGGCCGCCGCCACCGCCGCGATTCTCCTCGCCGGCGCCTGCTCTCCCGGGACCTCCGACGAGGACGCCGTCCAGCGCGGGGACCTGGCCTTCGCCCAGGACCGTTACGACGAGGCGCTGGCGGAGTACCGTCTGGCGGTACGCCAGGGAGCCGACGACGCCGAGACGCTGGCCCGCGTGGCCCAGACCTACGCCGTTCTGGGCCAGGTGGACGATGCCGGTTCCTTCTACCGGGATGCGGCCCAGCGCGACGCCGACTTCACCGACCAGGCCGTCTCGGAGGTCATGCGCATGGCCCGCGACGCCCGCGCCTCCGGCGACCGCTTCGCCATGGCCACGGCGGTGGAGACGGCGCTGGAGCTTCGGCCGGGCGTGGGCGTGGGGGACATGGCGCTGGACCTGGCGCGCCACTACTTCCGCTCCGGCGAGTACGGTCGAGCCCTCCCCTTCTACGAGCGTGCCATGGCCGAGGCCACCGATTCGGCCCCGGACATCGTCTTCGAGGTGGGGCAGGCCTACGAGGAGATCGGCGACTGCCGGCACGCCCTGATCTTCTTCGAGCGATTCCGCGAGATGGTGCGGCCCTGGGAGCGGGGCGAGGTGGACTGGTACATCGGGACCTGCGCCTTCAACGTCGCCCGGGAGCTGCGGGCGGAGGCCGACGTGGGGCTCACCGACGAGGAGCGGACCGGGAGGCTCCAGCGCGCGCTGGAGCTGGTCACTCGGGCCAACGAGGTCGGGGAGCCGCGCAACATCCAGGGGCAGGCCTGGTTCACCCGCGCTGCGGTCCTCTCCGACCTGGGTCGGTGCGAGGAGGCCATGAACGCCTACGCACGGGTCCGGGAGGTGGATGCGGCCACCTCGTTGGTGAACCGTGCCCAGGACCGCTTCGACGAGATCCGCTTCGGGAGGGGACTGGAAGACATGCGGGGTGGGCGCTGCCGTTGACGACCTGAGCGCTTTCTGCCTTTGTCATCCAGCGAAACTCTCCCATCCAGCCCCGGGTATCCTCCACGGATGTCCTCCCCCACCCGCCTCCTGTCCGTCCTCGCCCTCGCCGTCGCCCTTCTCCAGGGCTGCGGGAGCTCCAATCCCTACCAGGGCCTCACCGCGTCCGAGCTCTTCCAGCGGGCGCAGACGGCCTACGATGCAGAGGACTACGACGAAGCCATCCGGGCGCTGGACCGGCTCTTCCTGAGCTTCGCCGGGTTCGACGAGGCGGAGGAGGCCCGCATGATGCTGGCGGACGCCCACTTCCAGAACGAGGACTACATCCTCGCCCGTTCGGAGTACAACCGCTTCCTGAGCCGCTACCCCACCAGCACCCGGGCCCCCGTGGCGGCGCTGGGCACCTGCCAGGCTCTGGTGCAGCTCTCGCCCATCCCCCAGCGGGATCAGGAGTACACCCGGGAGGCCATGGACACCTGCGGCAACGTCGCCGTGGACTACCAGGGCTCCGAGCAGGCGGCGGTGGCAGGCAGCATGGCCGAGGAGATGCGCGAGAAGCTGGCGCAGAAGGTCTTCCTCAACGGCGAGTTCTATCAGCGTCGTGAGCTCTGGGATTCGGCCATCCAGTACTACGAGATCCTCCTGCAGAGCTATCCGGACTCCGAGTTCGCGCCCCGGGCGCTGAAGGGGATCATCGAGGCCAACCAGGCCGTCGGGTACGACGACCTGGCCGAGGAGGCTCGGGAGCGCCTGCTGCAGGACTACCCCGACTCCCCGGCTGCCCAGGAGGTCCGGGCCAACGGGGAATCGGTGGACGGTGACGCCGTCGGCTGAGGAACCCGTCGGCGCCGTCGGGCTCTTCGGCGGCACCTTCGACCCTCCTCATCTCGGCCACGTCACCGTGGCCGGCGACGTCGCCGACGCCCTCGGGTTGGACCGGGTCCTCTGGATGCCCGCCGCCCGCTCGCCCTTCAAACAGGCGGACGACCACACCTCCGCCGAGCTCCGGTGGAAGATGGTGCAGGCCGCCGCCGCCCTGGATCCCCGCTTCCAGGCTCGGGACGACGAGATCCGCCGGGGAGGCACGTCGTACACGGTGGAGACCCTGCGTCGGCTCCGGAAGGAGCTGGGGCCGGATCGGACGATCTACCTGATCCTGGGTGCCGACCAGCTCGCCGACTTCCACCGCTGGCGGGACCCTGAGACCATCCTGGACCTCGCGCGCCTCGCCGTCATGGACCGCGAGGGCAGGGCCGCCTCCGCCGTGGCTCCGGACCTTCCGGGGATGGAAGATGCGGTGTCCGTGCCCGTCACCCGCGTCGACGTCTCCTCCACCCGGGTCCGGGCGCGCCTGGCCGCCGGAGAGCCGGTCGCCGGTCTGGTGCCCGACGCGGTCCTGGAGGTCGTGGAACGCGCCGGGCTCTACCGACCGGGCCCGGGACCCAGGGAGAAGCACGCGTAGACCTGGCGGGCTGCCTGATTAGATTGCCGGTGGCACGACCCGTCCGGCGCGCTTCCCCCCGACCCTCCAGGCCGATCTCACGATGGATGTCTCCTTGGACTTCTCCGGTACCACCTGCCTCGTCACCGGTGGCGGCGGCTTCATCGGCTCCCACCTGGCCGAGCGGCTCCTGGACGAGGGGGCTGCGGTCCGGGTCCTGGACGACTTCTCCACGGGGCGGCGGGAGAACCTGGCCGCCTTCGCCGGCGACCTGGAGCTTCTGGAGGACACCATCGTGGATCCGGCGGTCTGTCGCCGAGCCTGCGAGGGCGTCGACTTCGTCTTCCACGAAGCCGCCATCCCCTCGGTGGCTCGCTCCGTCCAGGATCCCCTGGCCACCCACGCGGCCTGCGCCACCGGCACCCTCAACATGCTCCATGCCGCCGCGGCGGCGGGGGTCCGTCGGTTCGTCTACGCCGGCTCCTCCTCGGCCTACGGCAACACGCCGACCCTCCCCAAGCAGGAGGAGATGACGCCTCGCGCCCGGTCCCCGTACGCCGTCGCCAAGCTCACCGGCGAGAGCTACGCCGCGGTCTTTCCGGACCTCTTCGACCTGGACACGGTGACGCTGCGCTACTTCAACATCTTCGGGCCGCGGCAGGATCCGGCCTCCAGGTACAGCGCGGTCATCCCCCTCTTCATCACCCACGCCCTGGACGGCACCGCGCCGATGATCCACGGCGACGGGGGCCAGACGCGGGACTTCACCTACATCGAGAACGTGGTGCAGGCCAACTTCCGCGCCTGCTTCGCGCCGGCTGAGGGCGTGTCCGGCCAGGTCTTCAACGTGGGCTGCGGCGAACGCATCAGCGTGAAGCGGCTCTGGGACGAGATCCGGGAGCTGGTGGGTGCCGAGGTGGAGGCGGACCATGGACCCGCCCGCCCCGGTGACGTCCGGGACTCCCTGGCGGACCTCACCCGCGCCCGGGAGCGACTGGGCTACTCCGTGGCCGTCCCCCTCCGCGAGGGGCTCCGCCGTACCGTCGACTGGTTCCAGGCGGCGCGTTGAGCCCGGGGGCGGACGAGGGGACCGGGGCACGGGACGGAGAGGGAGAGGCGCCGGCGGGCCGTGGAGGGATGCGTCTCGATGAGGCGGGACTCCGGCAGTGGGGCCACAGGATCGGCCGCCTGGTGGACACCCCGGTGGCCCTCTGCCTCGAGGGCGCGCTGGGGGCCGGCAAGAGCGTGCTGGCCCGGGCCATCGGCGAAGGCGCGGGGGTCGAGGAACCCATGCCCTCGCCCTCCTTCAACCTTCTCTTCCGGTACCCGATGCGGGACCGGGACGGCGAGCTGCTGCACCTGGACCTCTACCGGCTGGACCGGGCCGAGGAGCTCTGGGAACTGGGGTGGGAGGAGGCTGGTGCCGAGGGACAGATCGTCGTGGTGGAGTGGCCCGAGCGAGCCGGTACCCTCCTCCCCCGGGACCGCTGGCTCATCCAGCTCGCCTCGGTGCCGGACGAGCCGGCTCTTCGCGACGTCGCCGTGACCCGGGTGGGAAGCCCGCCGGAGCTGCCCGCCTTTCCCATGCGGGTGAGTTGACCTCATGCCCGGCGACGAGTCCCCCGCGTGGAGGGACGAGGACGGACGGCAGGAGCTTCGCGGTCCCCTCCTGGCGCTGGAGACCTCCGGCGACCAGGGCTCCCTGGCCGTGGGTGGAGCCGACGGCACCCCGCTGGGTGTGACCACGCTGCCCGCACGTCGTCGACAGGCCGCCGAAGCCGCACCTGCCGCCGTGCGGATCCTGGAGGAGGCCGGGGTGGCGCCCGACGAGCTGGCCGGGGTCCTGGTGGGGGCGGGGCCCGGCTCCTTCACCGGGGTGCGGGTGGCCGCCGCCACGGCCAAGGGGTGGGCCCGCTACCTGGAGATCCCCCTCTGGACCGGGTCGTCGCTGGCGGCGGCGGCCCTGGCCGGCGTGGCCCCCGACGGCTCCTCCGCCTCCGAGCTCTCCGAGGGCCCCGGCCCCCTGCGCTACGTGCTCTTCGACGCTCGGGGGGACCGGGTCTACGGGGCCTGCTACCGGGTGGACGACGCCGGCGTCGCCACGGTGGTGGAGGCCCACGCCGGCACCGTCGCCGACGTGCTGGACACCGGCCCGGACCCTCGTACGGTCTTCGTCGGCGCGGGGGCCCGGCGCCACCGGGAGCTGCTGGAGAGGGCGGGCTACATGGTGGCGGAGGAGCCGTGGGGCGACCCTTCGGCCCGCTCGCTCCTGGTGCTGGCGGGACGGGCGCCGAGCCTCCTCGCTCGGGCGGGACCGACCTGGGAGCCCACCTACGTGCGGGCCTCCAACGCGGAGCGGTCGTGGAACGGCTGACCTCCCGACCGTCCGGAGCCCCGGAGGCGGAGCCGCCGGCCCCGGTGGTGCGCCGCATGCGCCTCTCGGACGTGCGGACGGTGGTGGCATTGGAGGAGGAGGCTTTCAGCACACCGTGGGCCCGGGAGACCTTCGCCTCGCTCCTGGAGCGGCCGGCCGCCGAACTCTGGGTCCTGGAGGAGCACCCGAGCCAGGAACCCCAGGGAGATCAGCCGGGTTCCCGCGTGGTCGGATATGCCGTGGTCTGGTGCATCCTGGATCAGGGCGAGGTCGCCAACATCGCCGTGGCGCCCACCTGTCGGGGCCGGGGCTGGGGTCGTCTGCTCCTGGACCGGATGATGCGGGTCGCCGCCGGCCGTGGGGTGCGGAGTCTGTACCTGGAGGTCAGGATCTCCAACCATGCCGCGAGGGGCCTCTATGCCGCCGCGGGCTTCGAACAGGTGGGGCGACGCCCCCGCTACTACCAGGATCCGGTGGAGGACGCCCTGGTGCTTCAGGCGTCGCTGCCCCCTCCCGACCGAGGGTAGCCGACGGGCTGGAACCGGCCTCGGTCCTGGAGGGTCCCACCTTCTTGGCCCATGAAGGACGTCCGGGTGCTCCCGGCCTCCCCCTCGCCGAAACACCTGTTTCTCCCGTAGGTTGCGCACCATGTCCACCGCCACCTCCGCCTCCGGCAAGACCACTACGATCCACGGCCTCCCGCGTCCCCTGGCGCGGGCCCTGGAGGCGTATGCGGGTCGCCTGGACGTGGAGGCCATCCGGGAGGCCTACGAGCTCGCGGTGGAGGCCCACGCAGGGCAGCGGCGCGCCTCGGGCGAGGAGTTCGTCTCCCACACGGTGGAGGTGGCGACGATCCTGGCCCAGATCCGCCTCGACACCAACAGCATCCTCGCGGCGCTGATCCACGACACCGTCGAAGACACCGCCGTGACGCTCCGGGACCTGGAGGATCGGTTCGGCTCGGAGGTCGCCACCATCGTCGATGGCGTCACCAAGCTGGGGAAGGTGGAGTTCCGCTCCCACACCGAGCAGCAGGTGGAGAACTACCGGAAGCTGCTCCTCAGCATGGCCGAGGACGCCCGGGTGATCCTGGTGAAGCTCGCCGACCGGCTCCACAACATGCGGACGCTGGAGCACCTCCCC
>CAKZOQ010000302.1 GCA_937136445.1 uncultured Gemmatimonadota bacterium | reverse complement strand
ACCACCGAGTGGCAGATGGACAGCCCCAGGCCGTGACCCATCTCGCGGGTGGTGAAGTAGGGCTCGAAGATTCTCGGGAGCACGTCGGGAGCGATCCCCTGCCCGTGGTCGTGCACGACCAGCTCGGCGTAGGTCCCCGGCTCCAGCGGGAGCTCCCGATCACCGTCCACCTCCACGGCCCGCCCGGAAACGCGGAGAGGGCCGCCGTCCGGCATGGCCTGGACTGCATTGGCCGCGAGATTCCCGGCGACCTGAGCGAACTGGTGACGGTCCACCTGCACCGGCGGGAGCCCGTCCGCGAACTCGTAGGCAACCTCGACGGAGCTGCCGGCCACCACAGGCTCTATGCCGTGGCGGACCACCTCCTCCAGCGGCTCGAGAGTGGTGACGGGACCTCCCCCCTTCGAAAAGGTGAGGAGCCGTCGAGCCAGGCCACGGGTCCGCACGGCGGCGGCGTGGGCCTCGTCCAGGAGCTCCTCCCACTCCGTCCCCGATTCGACCCCTGGGCGGAGGAGGTCCAGGTTCCCGATGACGGCGGTCATGATGTTGTTGAAGTCGTGCGCGATGCCTCCGGCCATGACCCCCAGCGACCGGAGCGTCTGCGCCCGCTGGCTCTCCGTCTCCGCTCGCCGCATCCGTGTGATGTCGGACAGGATGCTGAGATTGAAGTCGGGCGCGACGCGGATGGCCTGATAACGCGCCTGCCGCCGCGTCCCGTCGGCGTGCTGAACGGTCACCTCCCCGCTTGCCTCTCCCTTCGCCATGAAGCGGTCGATGTGCTCGTCCACGGAGGCGGCGAGGATGGGGAGGTCCTGGACCGAGAGGGACTCCAGCTCCTGGGTCGTCATCCCGAAGAGCTCCGCGGCGGCGGGGTTCGCGGTGCGGTACTGGCCGCCTTCGTCGGCGACCAGGATGGCCGACGGGCTGTGCTCCACGATGGCCCCGAGGAACGCCTCCCGCTCCCGGACCGCCTCCTCCTCCCGACGGATCTCGGTGACGTCGATGTGGATGCCCAGAAGCTCCACCACCTCCCCGTCCTCGTTGCGGAGCGGGGTCCCGGAGGCGGTGATGTGCCGCACCTCGCCGTCGCCCCTGAGGATCCGGAACTCCACCCCGAACACCGGCTCCCCCTCGACGATCCGGGCGAGCTCGGCTTCGGCGACGCCGGCGTCCTCGGGGTGGATCTGGGCTCGCCAGGCCTCCAGATCGTCGGCGAACTCCTGACGGGTGATGCCGTAGATGGCCAGAAGCTGGTCGTTCCAGACGACGGACCCCGACGCCACGTCCAGTCGCCAGATCCCCAGGCCGGCCGTCTCCACGGCGAGCTCGAGCTCCTGGAGAGCGGTCTGGGCCTCATCGCCTCCGCCGGACCCGAACCCACCCGCCAGGTGCGAGTGGGCGGGACCCGAGCTCGGCTCTGGAGGGCCGGTGCTGGGAGGCGGAGGCGGAATCATGAGGCGGAAACGGTACGGCGGGGGGTCCTTCCGTGACCCGGAAGGGTTGGACTCGAGGAGGGTGCGAAGGCGCCCGGCGACGCGCAAGAGCACCCGTCGAGATGGCCGGGGGCGCACGAGCCCGGGAACGCGGGGAACCCGTGTCCGTCCTCCGGGTTCACCCGACCTCTGGCTCGTCCCTGCCACCCCTGGCCCCATGTCTTCCTCCGACAACCTCGACACGACCCTACGGACCCTCGCCGACCGGTACTTCATCGAGCAGGAATGGGAGGACTATTCGGAGGACGACCACGAGGTCTGGGGCATCCTCTATCGGCGGCGCATGGAGCAGCTCCGGCAGAACGCCAGCCGGCTCTTCCTGGACGGCTCCGACGTCATCGGACTGCGCGAGGACCGGGTACCGGACCTGGTGGAGGTCAACCGACGGCTCGATGCCATCACCGGCTGGAACGCCGTGGCTGTGAACGGCTTCATCCCCGCCGGCGACTTCTTCACCTGCCTCGCCCACCGGCGCTTCCCCACCACCGTCATCGTCCGCACCCGGGACCAGCTCGACTACCTCCCGGAGCCCGACATCTTTCACGACGTCTTCGGGCACGTGCCCCTCCACGCCGACCCGGTCTTCGCCGACTTTCTCCAGCAGTTCGGAGCGGTGGCCGCCCAGGCCCGCACCGAGGAGGAAACCACCCAGATGGCCCGGCTCTTCTGGTTTACCGTGGAGTTCGGGCTGATCCAGGAGGGCGGGGAAGTGAAGGTCTACGGCAGCGGGCTGGTCTCGTCCCACGGCGACGCCGCCAACGCCCTGGGCGACGACTGCGACCGGCGCCCCTTCCGACTGGACGACGTTCTGGCCCAGCCCTTCGAGATCGACGTCTTCCAGGACGTACTCTTCGTCGTGGAGGACTTCGACCAGCTCTTCGATGCGGTGCGGGAGATGGAGCGGCGGGTGGCCTGAGGTGGAGGCCCTCATGCAGCATCGACCGCTCCTGGTCTCCTCCCTCCTCCAGCACGCCGAACGGGTCTTTCCCCACGCCACCCT
>CAKZOQ010000301.1 GCA_937136445.1 uncultured Gemmatimonadota bacterium | reverse complement strand
GCGGTGGTCTCGGACATGTCCATGCCCAACATGGACGGCGAGACCCTCCTGGACATGATCTCCGAGAAGGGGCTGAATGTCCCGGTGCTCCTGGTGACCGGAAGCGTGAGCGAGGAGCAGGAGGCGCTCCTCCTGGGGAAGGGCGCCGAGGACTTCCTGGAGAAGCCCGTGCGCGGAGACGTCCTCCTCGCCCGGTTGCGGAAGGTGCTGGCTCGCTGAAGGGCGTCCGCTCCCCAAACCGCCAGGGACCTCCAGCGGGGTACGAGAGATCATGAAGATCCGCTTCCTCAGGCTATGGGACCAGATCCGGACCAGCTACTGGTTCATCCCGTCCCTCATGACGTTCGGCGCGGTCCTACTCGCCTTCGGTGCCACGGCCTTCGACACCCGTCTGGGGTCGGACTGGCTGGAGGCCGTCTCCTGGCTCCAGGCGAACCAGCCCGAGGGCGCCCGCTCGCTCCTTTCCACCGTGGCGGGGTCGATGCTGGGGGTGGCGGGCGTGACCTTCTCCATCACGATGGTGGCCATGGTCATGGCCTCGTCCCAGTTCGGGCCGCGCCTGCTCTCGAACTTCATGCGCGACCGGGGCAACCAGACGACGCTGGGGATCTTCCTCGCCACCTTCGTCTACTGCCTCCTGGTCCTGCGGACCGTGCGGAGTCCGGGGATGGCGGTCGAGCCCGGGGACGCCTCCGTCTTCGTGCCCCACCTCGCGATCCTGATCGCCATGGTGCTGGCCATCGTCAGACTCGGCGCCTTCATCTTCTTCATCCATCACGCGCCCGAGAGCATCAACGTCTCGAACGTCATCGCCAAGGTCGGCGCTTCCTTCCGGGATCAGGTCGATCGCCTTCACCCGGAACGACTCGGTGAGGACGGAGGAGAGCCGCGACCCGACGAGATGAGGCTGGGCGAGTTCGGCCGGGACGCCGTCCCCATCGAGGCCGACGGAACCGGGTACATCCAGGCGGTAGACCCCGAAGCGCTCCTGGCGGTCGCCGTGGGACAGGACCTCTTCCTGCGCGTCGTGTATCGACCGGGCGACTTCGTGAGCCCCGGGAAGCCCCTCGTGTACGCCGCACCCGCGGATCGCGTCGAGGCATCCACGCACGACCGGGTACGAGGGGCCTTCGCCTGGGGGCGGGCCCGCACCCGAACCATGGACCTGCTCTATCTTCCGGATCAGCTCGTCGAGCTGGCGGCCCGCGCCCTCTCCCCCGGTGTCAACGATCCCCGCTCCGCCATGGCGTGCCTGGACTGGCTCGGGGTCGGCCTCACCGAACTCGGCAGGCGCCGACCACCGGATCCCGTGCGCGTGGACGAGCAGGGACGGCCTCGCGTGCTGACCCGCGGGGTGGACTTCGAAGCCGCCATGGACGCCATCTTCGATCCGCTCCGTCCGTACGTATCCGGCGACCGCAATGCCACGGGTCGGGCCTTCAAGGTCCTTGGCGAGATCGCTTCGTCCGTTCCCGATCCGGACCGCAGGAGCTGCGTCAGGGTGCACACCGACGCTCTCCTAACGGCGGTCCGCCTCCAGCAGTCCGACCCCCGGGACCTCGACCGGGCGACGGCCATGCACGAGACGGTGGTGGACATCTGCCGCGGGGACGTCGAGCCATACGAGCTGGCGGCGAAGCTCGCCTGGCTGGGTGGGTCGGGCTGAGCCCCGCGGGTTCGCGGTGAGCTCGGGGTCGTCCCATGCCGGCGTTGCCTCGAGTCGGCGGTGTCCGTAGCTTCGGAGCTGTTGGATGAGATTGATTATCATTCCCATCGCCCCGAGGCACCTGCTGGCATGCGGATTCTCCCCAAGATCGGTCCACTCGTCGTTCTCCTGACGCTCCTGGCGCCAGCCCATTCCCTGCACGCCCAACAGATCGCCGCCGAGCTCCCAGGAGTTGTGGTGGACCGGCACGGTCTCCCGGTGAGCGGGGCAACGGTACGACTCACCGGCCCGGAGGAGCACCAGGTGATCACCCGACCCGGGGGCACGTTCCGCTTCGCCGCGGTGAGGGCCGGCTCCTACACCATCACCGTGGAGGCGCTGGGCTACGGCGGCGAGCCCCGGCCCGTGCAGGTGGCGGCGGAGAACCCCCCGGTGGAGCTCGTGGTGGACGCCACACCGCTGGCGCTGGACGAGCTCCAGGTCGTCACCTCCATGCGCGGGACGCGCTCCAAGGCCGACCTGCCGGTGAAGATCGACGTCGTGGACCAGGCCCAGGTCGAGCGGCAGCAGGGTCTGGCCACCAACCCCACGGAGCTCCTCGCCAACCTGGTGCCCAGCTTCTCGCCCAGCCGTCAGAAGCTCACCAGCGCAGGCGAGAGCTTCCGTGGCCGCCGTCCCCTCTTCCTCATCGACGGCGTTCCCCAATCCAATCCACTGCGCGACGGTCGTCGCGACGGCTTCACCATCGGGATGGACGTCATCGAGCGGGTGGAGGTCGTCTTCGGAGCCAACGCCACCCAGGGTCTCGGAGCCACCGGCGGCCTGGTGAACTACATCACGGTCCGCCCCCCCGCCTCCGGCGAGCTGGAGCAGCACCTCTCCCTCAGCAGCACCAGCGCCGACGACCTGGACCAGGACGGATTGGGTTGGCGCGTCCACTACCGGGTGGGCAAGCGCTTCGACGACTTCGACGTCCTGGCCAGCGTCAGCCTGGAGGACCGGGGGCTCTCCTACGACGGGGAGGGCCGTCCCGTGGGTGTCGACAACACGCAGGGCGACCTGGCCAACTCCGACAGCCGGAACCTCTTCGCCAAGGTCGGCTGGG
>CAKZOQ010000300.1 GCA_937136445.1 uncultured Gemmatimonadota bacterium | reverse complement strand
CTTCCTGCTGGAAGCTGCCGACTCGGTGGCGGAGCGCAGGGGCGAGAAGGCGGGAGACCTCTTCCCGGCGGTGCAGAAGTTGAAGGGTCGGAAGTCCATCAAGTCCGGCCTGGACGACGCGGTGGTGGAGTTCCTGCAGCACGCCGAGATCCTGCCCAACGGCAAGATCTGGCTGCGGGATGGGCGGAGCGGTCGACGCTTCGACTTCCCCATCACGGTGGGTGCCATCTACATGCTGAAGCTCAGCCACCTGGTGGACGACAAGATCCACGCCCGTTCCATCGGGCCCTACTCGCTCGTCACGCAGCAGCCGCTGGCCGGTAAGGCCCAGTTCGGCGGACAGCGCTTCGGGGAGATGGAGGTCTGGGCGCTGGAGGCCTACGGGGCGGCGCACACGCTCCAGGAGATCCTCACCGTCAAGTCCGACGACGTGCAGGGTCGCTCCAAGGTCTACGAGGCCATCGTGAAGGGCGACAACCTCCCCAAGCCGGGGCTGCCGGAGTCGTTCAACGTGCTGGTCAAGGAGCTCCAGGCGCTGGGGCTGAGCGTGAAGCTCGGCGAAGAGGGCTGACGGATGCGACACGCCATGATTCACGCGGCGTTCCCGGATCGCGGGACGCCGTCGGAAGGACACACAGAGGACGCCAACGGGCACACATATGATTGATTTTCCCAGGACCCGGGATCAGCGCAGCGCGGAGTTCGATTGGATCCAGGTGAAGCTCGCCTCGGCCGACGAGATCCGTGGCTGGTCCTACGGCGAGGTCACCAAGCCCGAAACCATCAACTACCGCTCCTTCAAGCCGGAGCGGGACGGACTCTTCTGCGAGCGCATCTTCGGTCCGGTGAAGGACTGGGAGTGCCACTGCGGGAAGTTCAAGCGCATCCGCTTCCGCGGCCACGTCTGTGACCGCTGCGGGGTGGAGGTCACCCTCTCCAAGGTGCGGCGGGAGCGCATGGGCCACATCGAGCTGGCCGTGCCCGTCTGCCATATCTGGTTCTTCAAGACGCTGCCGAGCCAGCTCGGCTACCTCCTGGGGATGACCCTGCGGGACCTGGAGAAGGTGGTCTACTACGCCTCCTACGTGGTCACGCACCCCGGCAAGCAGGAGGTGGAGTTCCTCGACCTCCTGGACGAGGATGAGTTCTACGACCTCCGGGTGAAGGCCCGAGCGGAGGGCGACGACAAGTTCACGGCGCAGATCGGCGCCGAGGCCGTCCGCACCCTCCTCAAGATGCTGGACACGCCCGAGCGGAAGGTGAAGGACAAGAATTCCGACGGGAAGGGTCTGGACCGCCTGGCGGACTGGCTCCGCCACGAGATCGCCACCGAGACCTCGCAGCACCGGAAGAAGAAGAAGCTGAAGCGGCTCAAGGTCGTGGATGCACTGCGCAACTCCGGAGAGACCCCGGACGACCGGAACCGTCCCGAGTGGATGGTCCTGGACGTGGTTCCGGTCATCCCGCCGGATCTGCGCCCGCTGGTGCCGCTGGACGGGGGCCGCTTCGCTACCTCCGACCTGAATGATCTGTACCGTCGGGTCATCAACCGGAACAACCGCCTCAAGAAGCTCATCGAGATGCGCGCCCCGGAGGTCATCCTCCGCAACGAGAAGCGCATGCTCCAGGAGGCGGTGGACGCCCTCTTCGACAACGGGCGGCGTTCCAAGGCCATTCGCGGTCGGGGCAAGCGCCCCCTCAAGTCCCTCAGCGACATGCTCAAGGGCAAGCAGGGGCGCTTCCGTCAGAACCTGCTGGGCAAGCGGGTGGACTACTCCGGTCGGTCCGTCATCGTGGTGGGCCCGGAGCTCAAGCTGCACCAGTGCGGCCTGCCCAAGGCCATGGCGGTGGAGCTCTTCAAGCCCTTCATCATCCACGAGCTCGAGAAGCGCGGGGAGGCCGAGACGGTCAAGCGCGCCAAGAAGATCGTGGAGAAGGACGACCCCAAGGTCTACGAGGTCCTCGAGGACATCATCAAAGACCACCCGGTCCTGCTGAACCGGGCGCCCACGCTGCACCGGTTGGGCATCCAGGCCTTCGAGCCGGTGCTGGTGGAGGGGAAGGCCATCCGGATCCATCCGCTGGTCTGCTCCGCCTTCAACGCCGACTTCGACGGCGACCAGATGGCGGTGCATCTCCCCCTCTCCTTCGAGGCGCAGCTCGAGGCCCGTGTCCTCATGCTGTCCTCCAACAACATCCTGCTGCCCTCCAACGGCCGGCCCGTGACCGCGCCGACGCAGGACATGGTCATCGGGTCGTACTACCTGACCAACCCCGGGCTCGCCATCGGTGATCTGGAGCAGCGGGTGGACAACACCAAGCTGCCGAAGAGCGCCCGGCAGAAGGCCGAGGACGAGCTGGACGAGATCTTCGCCGAGGCGCCGCGGTACGGCTCCTACGGTGAGGTCGAGACCGGGCTGGCCATGGACTACCTCCACTTCCAGACCCCGGTCTGGTACTGGTTCCAGTCCCCGGGTGCGGCCGCGAGCGAGGGCAGGTGGGTTCGCACCACCGCCGGTCGCGTGCTCTTCAACTCCATCATCCCCGACGAGCTGGGCTACCTGAACCGGACCTTCGGCAAGAAGGAGCTGGGGGACCTGGTCTTCGCCTGCTTCGAAGGGGTGGGTCTGCACCGCACCACCGCCTTCCTGGACAGCCTCAAGGACTTCGGTTTCCGCTACGCCACCATGGGTGGCATCAGCGTGGGGATCGACGACCTGGAGGTGCCGGGTGAGAAGGCCGAGATCCTGGAGGAGGCCGACGAGCAGGTCACACGCTTCCAGAAGGCCTACGGGAGCGGCTTCATCTCCAACGGGGAGCGGTACAACAAGGTCATCGACACCTGGACGCACGCGAACAACGATGTGGCGGACGCCATGGTGCGGCACCTGGAGCGCTCCAAGGAGGGCTTCAACCCGGTCTACATGATGATGACCTCCGGCGCCCGGGGGAACCGGGACCAGATGCGTCAGCTCGCC
>CAKZOQ010000299.1 GCA_937136445.1 uncultured Gemmatimonadota bacterium | reverse complement strand
AGGGTCGGCCGGTCTACCACGCCACCATGGGCATCCAGGGCGGGATCCCCATGGCGCGGGTGGACGACGAGACCCACTCCTGGTTCGACACCCGGACCCTCCAGAGTTGGCGCTTCATCCAGGACATCGACGAGGTCAACTACCAGTCCTTCCGCCACTACGAGATGTTTCCGCAGCGGCGGCGGTGGGAGCGCCAGGACAATGACGAATCCGGTTCGCTGGGTTCCTCCATCCCGCTGGACGACATCTCCTTCGTCTACTACATCCGGACCCTCCCCCTGGAGGTCGGCAAGACGTACACGCTCAACCGGTACTTCAAGGAGGACGGCAACCCCGTGGTCATCCAGGTCCTGCGCAAGGACCGGAGAAAGGTACCGGCGGGAGAGTTCGAGACCATCGTGGTGAAGCCCCTCATCCAGACCGACGGGCTCTTCAGCCAGGGCGGGAACGCCGAGATCCACATCTCTGACGACGAGCGACGCCTCATGGTGTACCTCCGCTCGGAGATTCCGGTGGTGGGCTCCATCACCCTTCACCTGGAGAACATCCAGGAGGGGCTCCCGCTGCACCCCGAATCGCGGGCCGCGGCCCAGTCGAGGATGGAGGCGCGAGCCGACGGCGGGGACCCACGCTGACGGGGCACCGATGAACATGCGGAAGCTCCGCCTCAAGGCGGTGTGGCTCCTCATCGTGCCCTTCCTCTGGTTCGCCCGCCCGACCCCCCGGCTCCTCCTGGCAGGCGGGCTCCTGGGCCTGGTGGGGCTTCTCATCCGGGCGTGGGCCGCCGGTACCATCCACAAGGAGAAGGAGCTCACCACCTCCGGTCCCTACGCCCACACGCGCAATCCCCTGTACGTCGGGAGCTTCCTCCTGGGGCTCGGCGTGGTGACGGCGGGAGGGCGATGGGTCTTCGTCCTCCTCTTCCTGGCCTTCTATCTGGGGGTCTACGGGCGGACGATGTCCGGGGAGGCGGAGCTCCTCACCGAACTCTTCGGCGACCGGTTCCGCCACTACCGGGACCGGGTTCCGGCCTTCTTCCCCCGCTTCACGCCCTACCGACCGCCGGAAGGGGGGGAGGGCGGATTCACCCTGGCGCAGTACACGCGGAATCGGGAATGGGAGGCGGGTCTGGGCGCCGCCGCAGGCTTCGCCTTCCTGGCGGCGAAGTGGTGGTTCTTCGGAGGGGGGGCGGGCTCCTGAACCGCGTCGGAGGTACGGACGAAGCGAGGCGGGAGGAACGTACCTTGCGTCGTTGAAGGGGTGAACAACTCGTTTCATCCCTCACTGGAGATCCATACATGTTGAACCTCACCGTCTTTCTGTTGGTCCTCGCCCTCATCTCCGCCGTCCTCGGATTCGGTGGACTCGCCGGAACCGCCGTCGGCCTCGCGAAGATCGCCTTCCTCGTCTTCCTGGTGCTCGCGATCCTGCACTTCTTCCTGGGTGGACGCGCCACCGCATGAGCCTGACCCAGGATTCTGCCGCCGCCGCCGCTCCCCCGCAGGTCGGGGGTGCGGCGGGTGGTGTATCGACGGACAGCGTCGTTACCGATACCGCCTCCGGGCAGGCCATCGAGGCCCTGGGCCAGAACGTGTCGGAGGCGGGCCGGCTGATCCTGGACGGACAATGGTCCGAGGTCGGCGAGTTCCTCGTCGGCGGCGCCGTGGATGGTGTGGTGAGCTTCACCCCTCGGGCTCTGAGCACCCTCTTCGTCGTGGCGGTCTTCTACGGCCTCTATCGCATGGCCTTCCACTTCGGCTCCGGGGTCCTCCGGCGCAGTCGGCGGGTGGGCGCAGGGATGGAGGCCGTCCTCACCCGGACGCTCCGGGTGGTGGGGTTGAGCTTCGTCGCCGTGATGGGACTCTCCCAGCTCGGCGTCAACGTCTCCGCCCTCATCGCCGGTCTCGGTATCGCCGGTCTCGCCGTCGGTTTCGCGGCGAAGGATTCCCTGGAGAACTTCATCTCCGGCGTGACCATTCTCATGGATCGCCCCTTTCGCGTCGGGGACTGGGTGGAGGTGGACGGGACCTACGGCAAGGTCACCGAGCTCACCCTCCGATCCACCCGCGTCCGGACGCTGAATCGCCACGAGGTGGTCTTCCCGAACGTCTCCATGGTGAGCCAGGCCGTGACGAACCACTCGGCCCGCTCCACCGTGCGTGTGGACATCCCGTTCGGCGTCGCCTACAAGGAGGACCTCGACGAGACCCGCTCCACCGTCCTGGCGGTGGTGGAGGGTGACGAGCGGGTGGCGAGCTCCCCGGAGCCCCGGGTGGTGGTGACGGAGATGGCCGACTCGGCGGTGACGCTGGAGCTGCACCTCCACATCACCGATCCTGGGCAAGCCGTGCCGGTGCGGTTCGACTATCTGGAGAAGGTCCGGAAGGCGCTGGGTGAAGCGGGCATCGAGATCCCCTTCCCCCACCTCCAGCTCCATGTGGACGGTGCCGAGGGCCTACGGAAGCTGTCCTTCGTCCGGCCGCCTGCCGAGGAGGGCGACGACGGTCCGGAGGAGGCTCGAGCGGGTTCGACGGGCTGAGCGCTCGTCAGGCCTGGGCGCCCAGGTAGCGCTCCGCGGCCCGCTCCACCTTCTCCAGAACCATCTCCACCGTGATCCGCCGCATTCCGTCGCGGTAGGCGTGCTCCACCGGGTAGTCCTCCCCCGGGTGCCGGGCATAGCCGTCCACCACCAGGTCCTCGTACGCCCCGTAGGGCCCGGAGCGCTTCGGGTTGGTGTAGCCGAAGAGCCCGACCACCGGGGTCCCCAGCGCCCGGCTGATGTGCAGGGGGCCGGTGTCCGGGGAGAGGGTGAGGGCGCTCCCCTCCAGAAGCCAGACCAGGCGGCGGAGGTCGTCGCCCAGGGTGTCCACCACCCCGGCGGAGGTCCGGGCGAGGATGTCGTCGGCGATGCGCCGCTCCACCGACGAGGGCCCCCCTACCAACACCGGCCGCAGCCCATGGCGGGTCTCCATCGCCTCGAGCACCCGGGCGTACCCCTCGGCGTGCCAGTTCTTCTCCCGCTTGCTGGTTCCCACCACCACGGCGCAGGCCGGGCGGTCCAGTCCGGCGAAGAAGTCGGCCTGGGCGGCGCGCTCCGCCTCGGTGAGTTCCAACCCCCAGGCCACCGGTCGAGGGTCGACCCCCAGGTGCTCCAGGAACTCGAAGTACTGGTCCTGGACGTGCCGCTGGCCCCGGGGTGGGATGCGGTGCGTGGTGAAGAGCCATTGCATGTCCCGGGCCCGCACCCGATCGAAGCCCAGCTTCACCTCCGCCGAGGTGAGCGCGGTGAGGACGCCGGCCTTGAAGTAGACCTGGAGCCCCAAGACCAGGTCGAAGCGCCGTTCCCGAACTTCTCGGGCGTAGTCGGCGAAGCCGGCCCAGGCGTCGAGTCCACGGCGCCGCCGGAAGACGATGAAGTCGTCGATGGCCGGATGGTCCTCCACCAGCATGTGGGGAACGGGCTGGATGACCCAGGTGATGCGCGTCTCGGGCCAGGTGCGCTTGAGGGCGTGGGCCACCGGAAGGACGTGGACGGCATCCCCGATGGCCGAGAGCATGACGATGCAGATCTCCCGGGGGGGCGGACCGGTCCAGCCACCGTCGGCAGGGAGGGGGCTCACCGGGGATCCGCCTCGAAGCCGCGGCGCAGGGCCGCCCATTCGTCCTCGGACAGGGGACGGTCCGACGCCGTGCCCAGCTTCCGGAGGGAGCGTTCCAGCCGCTCCCGCATGGGTCCCCGGGGCGCCGGTGTGCCCCCCTCCCGGGTCTGGCATCGGTCCAGGTCCAGAAGGTGGACGGTGAGGCCGGAGGCGTCCCCTGGAGCTTCGCTGGCACCCGTGGTCCGTGCCGTGACGAGGAGGTTGGCCGCGTTCAGGTCCGGATGGTATACCCCGGCCAGCTCCATGCGGCGGACCAGGCGACCCGTCTCCTCCAGCGCGGGCTCCGCCCAGGGGTCCGCTTCCGCGAAGAGGAGTCCCCGCAGATCCGTCCCGTCGGGGATGAGCTCGGTGACCAGGTCTCCGCGGTAGAAGACGCCGGCCGGGTACATGG
>CAKZOQ010000298.1 GCA_937136445.1 uncultured Gemmatimonadota bacterium | reverse complement strand
CTCCCCCTGGAGTTGACCGCCTCCAACCCCCGTGATACCGAGGTGACCTTCACCGTCGTCGCCGGGCCCGAGCACGGGGTGCTGGAGGGTCCGTCCGGCGCTCCGGGGACCTCCTTCGGGGCCATGGCGACTGCCTCCTTCACCTACGTGCCCGACCCGGACTTCTCCGGGGAGGACGCCTTCACCTTCGAAGCCAGCAACGGGCTCGACGATCCCTCGAGGGCCGAGGTGAGCCTCACGGTGACGCCGGTGAACGACCCTCCGACCTTCACCCGCGGTCCCAATCAGAATGTGGGGGTTGGGAGTGGTCCGGTGGTGCGGACCGGCTGGGCGACGGAGATCGATCCGGGTCCTGGGGAATCGTTCGGGGCGGGGGCAGCCTTCGTCGTGACGCATGATCAATCCTCGGGCTTCTTTGCTGCGGCGCCGCAGATCTCGCTCGGGGGGACGCTCTCGTACACGGTAGGCGCCGGCCGGACGGGGAGCGCCACCGTGCGCGTGGTGCTGGAGGACGGCGAAGGCGCGAGCTCCGTCCCCCAGAGCTTCACCATCGCTTCGGTGGAGCGGAACCAGGCGCCCACCGTGACGCTCGGTCCGGATCCGGTGGTGGCCGAAGGCGATCCGGCCCAGACCCTGGTCGGGTGGGCCACCGGGATCTCCGGGGGGGCAGGCGGGGAGCCGTTCGGCCCCGGTGCCGGCTTCACCCTGACCAACGACAACAACGCCCTCTTCGACGTGCAGCCGGCGTTGGCGTTGGACGGGACCCTGACCTTCACCCCCGCTCCGCTGGCCTCCGGGGTGGCGGCCGTGCGCGTGGTCCTGCGGGACGGGTTCGGCGCCCAGACCGTCGCGAACTTCATGATCACGGTGACCGGGGTGAACGATCCGCCCTCCTTCACCGCCGGTCCCGACCAGACCCTGGACGAGGACGCCGGCGCCCAGACCGTGGCCGGGTGGGCCACGGGCATCGATCCGGGTCCCGGGGAGACCTTCGGGGCCGGTGCGGGCTTCACCGTCACCAACGACAGCAACGCGCTGTTCGACGTCCAGCCCGCCGTGGCGCTCGACGGCACGCTGACCTTCACGCCTGCGTCCATGGCCACCGGTGTGGCCAACGCCTCGGTGACGCTCTCCGACGGGGACGGCGCCACGACCCCCGCGCAGACGTTCGTCATCACCATCGCCGCCATCAACGATGCGCCGTCCTTCGCTGCCGGGCCGGACCAGACCGTGGTCGAGGACGCGGGAGCGCAGACGGTGGCCGACTGGGCGACGGACATCAGCCCGGGACCGGCGGACGAGGCGGGGCAGACCGTGTCGTTCAACGTGAGCAACGACGACAACGCCCTCTTCAGCGCGCAGCCGGCCATCTCGGCCACCGGGGAGCTGACCTTCACCCCCGCGGACGACGCCTTCGGGTCCGCTACGGTGACCGTGTCGCTCGCCGATGACGGCGGCACGGCCAACGGCGGGGTGGACACCTCCCCGGATCAGACCTTCACCATCGACGTGACCCCCGTGAACGATCCGCCTTCCTTCACGGTCGGGGCGGACGTGGCGGTCGGGCTGAACGCTCCGGCCTACACAGAGGCCGGGTGGGCCACCGCCATCGATCCCGGCCCGGGGGAGACGTTCGGCGCCGGGGCGGGCTTCACCGTCACGAACGACAACAACGCGCTCTTCACCGTGCAGCCGGCCGTGGCGCTGGACGGGACGCTCACCTTCACGCCGGTGGCGGCGACCGGCGGCGTGGCGAACGTGGAGGTCACCCTCTCCGACGGCGACGGTGAGGCGACGGCGGCGCAGAGCTTCACCATCACCGTGAACTCGCCGCCGGAGGCCGTCGATCAGGCGGTGAGCACCGACGAGGCCACCCCCCTCGTCATCACCCTCGCCGGGACGGATGCGGACGGCGACGCCCTGACCTTCGCCATCGACGTCGCGCCCGCGGAGGGGAGCTTGGGAGCCATCACCCAGCTCACGCCCACCACGGCCCAGGTGACCTACACCCCGACCGTCGGCGAGCTCGCGGGTCAGGACTTCACCTTCACGGTGAACGACGGGACGAGCACGAGCGACCCGGGGATCGTGACGCTGACGGTGTGGGACGCGCCCGAGCCGGCATCCGTGTCGGGGGTGGGCAACACGCAGATCGTGACGGCGGGCTACGCCGCCGCCCCCACGACGCCGGTCGTGACGAGGACGGACGGCGTGCTCGCCACCACACCGGCGCTGACCATCCAGGACCCGGGCACGCCCATCGCCACCACCCAGGGCGGCTCGGTGACGCTGGAGGCCGACGGCGACTTCCTCTACACCCCGCCGGCGGGCTTCAGCGGGTCCGACGACTTCGACTACACGGTGACGACCGGGAGCACCGCCACCGTGACCGTCACGGTGAACGGCACGGTCTGGTACGTGGACAACACCACGGCCGGAGGTGGGACGGGACGCTCCCACGAGCCCTTCAACACCCTGGCCGGCGCATCCGCCGCGTCCTCGGCCGGCGAGATCATCTTCGTGGACCCCGGCGACGGCACCACCACCGGGATGGACCAGGGCATCGTGCTCCAGTCCGACCAGGAGCTTCTCGGGGAGCCCGCCGGCCTCACCGTGTCCGGCATCGAGGTCGTGGCCGCGGTGAGCGGTGGACCGAGGCCCCAGGTCACCCATGGGGCCGGTACCGCCGTGCAGATGGCGGACGGAAGCGTGGTGCGTGAGATCGACATCCCCGGGGCCGCCGGCGCGGGCCTCGAGGCCGACGGGACCACGGACGGGACGGTCACCGACGTCGACGTCACCGACGCCGGCGGCGCGGGGGTCGACCTCGGCAGCACCGGCGGGACCTTCACCCTCACCGGCGTCGACGTGGAGAACGCCGTGGGCAGCGGGTTCCTCCTGGTGGGCGGGGCCCCGGACGTGACCTTCACCGGCACCATCACGAACGCCGCCGGGCGGTCCGTGGAGATCAACGGACGCACCGGCGGGACGGTCACACTGAGCGGCTCCATCACCGACACCGGGTCCGGGATGCTGGTCCAGAACAACTCGGGAGGGACCACCGTCTTCTCCGGGGCGTCGAAGAGCGTCCAGACCGCGACCGACCCCGCCGTGCAACTCCTGAACAACGCCGGCCACACGGTGAGCTTCACCAACGGCGGCCTGGACATCGACGCGGCCTCGGGGACTGGCCTCCTCGCCTCCGGCGGGGGCACGTTGACCGTGGAGGGGAGCGGCAACTCCGTGACCACTACCTCCGGAAGCGCCGTCACGATGAACGGCACCCAGGTGGGCGCGGCGGGCATCACCTTCGAGTCGGTATCCGCCGTCGGCGGGCCGAGCGGCATCGCCCTGACCAATATCACCGGCAGCGGGGGGACCTTCCGCGTCACCGGCACCGGCTCCACCGACGGGTCCGGCGGCACCCTCGAGGGCAGCTCCGGAGCCGCCGTCGCGCTGAGCGCCGCCGCCGACGTCAGCCTGGCCAACATGATCCTGGGCGACGGGACGGCGACGGCCGGCCAGGCACCGGACGGCACCAACGACGTCGGTGGGAACGGCATCAGCGTGTCCAATGTGGACGACCTCACCCTGGACAACGTCTTCATCGCGCGTACCGGCGGGTCCGGCATCGGCGGGACCGGGTTGAGCGGCGCCACCTTCACCGACGTCACCATCCTCAACGCCGGAGACGGCAACGACGAGCACGGCATGGCCTTCGACGGCATCGGGGCGAACAACCTCGATGGCACCGTGGTCCTGACGGACGTCGTCATCGACGGTGCCTTCAACACCGGCCTCTTCGTGCAGAATTCCAGCGGCTCCCTGAACCTCACCATCCAGGGCACCTCCGTGGCGGCCTGCCGGATCGCCAATACCACGGGAGCCACCTTCGGCGACGACGGGATGCTTCTCGACGCTCGGGGTTCGACCTCCATGACGGTCACCGTCGACCAGTGCACCTTCGAGGACCTGGAGAGCGACGGCATCGGGGCGCTGGCCCAGGAGGGCGGCGGCGCCTCGCTCGACCTCACCGTCTCCAACTCGACCTTCACCGGGTGTGCAGCCGGGACCTGCAGCGCCACCGGCAGCGACAACGCCCTCTCCATCCGGACGGCCGGGAGCGCCACCCTCGACTTCGATGTCACGGGCAACCAGCTCGGTGCGAACAACGCCACCGTCCTCGTCCAGGGCAACAACACCTCCACCCTGCGCGGCACCGTGGACGGCAACACCATCGGCACCGGCGCGACGGACTCCGGTTCGAGGCGCGGCCGCGGCATCGACATCTTCGCCGACGACGCCTCCGTGGTGACGGTCGAGGTGAGCGGCAACACCGTCCGCAACACGGACTTCGAGGGGATCTACGGCCTCGCCAACGACGGCACCGGGCTCTCCCCGACGCTGAACGCCACGATCCTGAACAACACGGTGGCCACCCCCGACGACAACAGCGCCTTCCCGCTGGGCGTCCCCAGCATGGAGGTATCGGGGCGGAACCAGGCCGTCGTCTGCGCCGACATCCGGGGCAACGACGTGGCCGTCGGGACCGACGGCGGCTTCCCCCCGGCCTTCTCGGCCATCCGGATCCGTCAGCGGGACGCCTCGACCTTCTCGCTGGAACGGCTCACCGCCGGAAGCCAGACCGCCGGCACGGCGGAGACCCACGTCGCCTCCGAGAACCCCCTGGCGGCCAGCGTGACCGCCGCCGCCGACGCGAGCTACACCGGCGTCGCCGACGGCACCTGCCCCACGCCACCGTGATCCCTTCCCGGATCGCCCCCCGAGCCGTGCCGCATCCCGCACCCTCCACCCCGACTTCACCCACCACGAGGAGTACTCCATGGCCGAACCGTTCCTGAGTGAGATCCGAGCCTTCGGATTCAACTTCGCCCCGCGGGGGTGGGCCGCCTGTGACGGGCAGGTCCTGCCCATCAACCAGAACCAGTCCCTCTACTCCCTCCTCGGAACGACCTTCGGCGGGGACGGACGCACCTCCTTCGCCCTGCCCGATCTCCGAGGCCGCGTCCCGCTCCACGAGGGGAACGGAGTGACGTTGGGGGAAGAGGGCGGTGGGGAGACGCATTCGCTCGCCGTGGCCGAGATGCCGAGCCACACCCACACCCTCGGGGCTTCGTCGGCGGCCGGAACCCAGCCCGTGCCGCAGGGCGGCCGTCTCGCCAACGGAGGCTCGGACAGCTACGGCGCCGCCACGGACCTGACCTCCATGGGCCCGGCCGTGATGAACGCCGGCGCGGGCCAGGGCCACGAGAACATGCAGCCCTACCAGGTGCTGAACTTCTGCATCGCCCTCCAGGGCCTCTTTCCTTCCCGCAGCTGAGGAGTCGATCCATGTCCGAACCCTTCGTCGGCGAGGTCCGAATATTCGCGGGCAACTTCGCTCCCCGGGGCTGGGCCCTCTGTGACGGCCAGCTCCTCGCGGTGTCCCAGAACGACGCCCTCTTCTCCCTCCTCGGCACCATCTATGGAGGCGACGGCCGAACCACCTTCGGGCTTCCGGACCTCCGGGGGCGCGTCCCGGTCCACCAGGGCACGGGGCCGGGGCTGACCGACCGCCGGCTGGGCTCGAAGGGTGGGGCGGAGAGCGTCTCCCTCAACGACCACCAGCTCCCGGCCCACACCCATACCCTCCAGGCTTCCGCGGCGCTGGCGTCCGAGGAGGGGCCCGCGGGACAGGTGACCGCCCAGACCGAGACGGCGCTCTACGGGACCGACGCACCCCAACCCATGGCGCCCGACTCGACGAGCGCCGTGGGGGGCAACCAACCCCATCCGAACCTGATGCCCTACCTCTGCATGAATTTCATCATCGCGCTCGTCGGCATCTATCCGTCTCGCCACTAGGAGCATCACCATGTCCGAACCATTCGTCGCCGAGGTCAGGATCTGGGGGCTCAACTTCGCTCCGCGGGGCTGGGCCTTCTGCAACGGTCAACTCCTGCCCGTGTCCCAGAACACCGCCCTCTTCTCCCTCCTGGGCACCATCTACGGAGGGGACGGCCGTACGACCTTCGCGCTGCCCGACCTCCAGGGGCGGGCTCCCATGCATCCGGGCTCCGGGCCCGGGCTGAGCCACCGACGAATCGGGGAGAAGGGGGGCGCAAGCACCGAGACCCTCACCCAGGTCCAGATGCCCAGCCACCGGCATGGTGTCCAGGCCTCCACCCGGCCCGGGGAGGAGAACGACCCGGGGAGCCAGGTGTGGGCCCGCACCACCGGGATGCAGTACGCCGCGGCATCCGCGCCGGCCGATGCGCAGCTCGCCGCAGAGGCGCTGCCGTCCACCGGCGGCTCGCAGGAACACGACAACATGCAGCCCTACCTGGGTCTCAGCTTCTGCATCGCCCTCCAGGGTCTCTATCCGTCGCGCTCCTGATCTCGTGCGCCGAGAACGAACTGCCATGGACACGGTGGTGGGCTCCCCACCCACCGTAGCATTCCGCCCCGTCGAGGACGTGGATCGGCCCTTCCTGGCCCGCCTGTATGCCTCCACCCGCCAGGAGGAGCTCGCTCCGGTCCCCTGGAGTGCGGCGGAGAAGGAGGCCTTCCTGGCGATGCAGTTCGAGGCCCAGGACCGCTTCTACGCGGAGCACTTCGGCGACGGAGACTTCCGGGTGGTCCTGGTGGACGGCGAGCCTGCCGGCCGTCTCTACCTGGATCCACGCCCGGACGAGATCCGGGTGGTGGACATCGCCCTGCTCCCGGCCTTCCGGAGACGGGGCATCGGACGCGGGCTCATGCGGCAGGTGATGTCGACGGCCGCCGCGTCCGGCCGATGCGTACGGATCCATGTGGAGCGGAACAACCCGGCCCTCCGCCTCTACCGCCGGCTCGGCTTCCGGGAGGTGGACGACCAGGGGGTCTACCTGCTCATGGAGTGGAGTCCCACCGCCACGAAGGAGGGAGCCCCATGAGCCCGCCGCGCTCGCTGACGCTGGACCACTTCACCCCGCATGTCGGGGAGCGCCTGCCGCTGGTCCTCAAGGAGGGGGAGCGCACCGACGCGGTTCTCCTGGAGGCAGCGGCGCTCGAGGAGGTCCCGTCCGCCGGGGCCGAGGAGGGGTTTTCGCTCCTCCTCCATGTGCCTGCAGCCGAGCATCTTCCCCAGCGCATCTACGAACTGGAGCACCCGAGGGAGGGGACGGTCTCCCTCTTCCTGGTCCCGGTGGGGATGCGAGACGGCGGGATCCTGCTGGAGGCCGTCTTCAACTAGCCCCGCCGTCTCGTCGGAGGACGGGAGCCCTCCTCGAGCCGGGCGTCCACCGCCGCCGTCAACTCCTTAGGGGTATACGGCTTGGCCAGCGCCCCGGTGCGGTCCGGATCGGTGATGACCTCTTCGATGTCCCGGAGGCACCGACCGGAGGTCAGGACCACAGGCATTTCGGGAGCCTCCGCCGACAGTCGGGCCCTCAGCTCCTCGCCGCGCATGTCGGGAAGGCCGAGATCCACGATGGCCACGGCGATGGCGTCCCGCTCCTCCGCCACGGTGGCCAGGGCCTCCGCTCCGGAGTCGGCGGACAGGGTCCGATACCCCTCTCGTTCCAGGATCCGGCAGGTCACGCTCAGCAGGGCAGGCTCGTCGTCCACCACGAGGATTCCCCGCGGCCCGTCCCACCCGGGGGGCTCTGGGGCCCGGGCCTGGTCGGTCCGACCCTCCGCCGCCCCATGCTGCCGAGGCCCGTCCGGGGCCCGCCACCGGGTCGCCTTCTGCGACGTCGCTCCGTCGCCATGCAGCGGGAGGTAGATGCGGAATTCCGTTCCGTAGCCGGGCTCACTGGAGAGGGCGATCCGCCCCCCGTGCCCCTCGATGATGCTCATGACGTTGTACAGGCCGAGCCCGGTGCCCTCGCCCCGGGCCTTGGTGCTGAAGAAGGGCTCGAAGATGTGGTCCCGGACCTCCGGATCCATCCCGATCCCGGTGTCCCGGACACGGAGGCGGGCGTACCGGCCTGCAGGGACGGTCGTAGCGCCGTCGGAGTAGGTCCGGGGCGCGTGGAACGGCTCGAGATCGATGGTGAGGGCACCTCCCCCGACCATGGAGTCCCGTGCGTTCACGGCGAGGTTCATGAGGATCTGCTCCAGCTCGTCCGGATCCCCCAGCACCTGGAGTCCTCCGCTGAGGTGGTACTCGATCTGGATGTGCTCGCCAATGAGCCGGTCCAGGAGCTCCCCGGCCTCCATGACCACCTGACCCACATCGATGGGCGCCCTCGGGTCGGGTCGCCCGTTCCGTCCGCTGTAGTCCAGCAGTCGGGCGGTGAGCGCGGCGCCTCGACGAGCCGTCCGTTGGATCTCGTCCAACTCCATCCGACGAGCCAGGGTCGGGTCGTCCTGGAGGAGGGACACGTAGCCCTCGATGGCGGTGAGGAGGTTGTTGAAGTCGTGGGCGACCCCTCCCGCGAGGCGGCCCAGGTCGGCCATCTTCTGCTCCTGGCGCTGCTTCTTCTCCCGCTCGCGCTGCCGGGTGACGTCCACCGACGTCCTCACGAACCCCTGGGTGACCCCGTCGGGCCCCACCACCGGTGAATCCTGGATGAGGGCGGTGAAGGTGGAGCCGTCCTTCCGCCGCACCGTGAAGTCGCCCATCCATGCCATGCCCTCGTCCACCTGCCGGATGATCGCTTCGGCACGATGCTCCTGATCCGGGGGCACCAGGACGGTGACGGGCTGGCCCTTGAGCTCCTCTGCGGTCCACCCGTAGAGACGTTCGGCGTGGCGGTTGACGTAGGTGACGATCTGGTCGGCGTCGGTGACGATGACGGCCTGTTGGATCGCATCCAGCACATGGCCCAGATGGGCGAGCTCGTTCTGACGCGCGTATTCCTCCGTCACGTCGCGGGCTGTGGCGAAGACGCGATCGACCTTCCCCTCCTCCCGGGTCGGGATGGAGACGCCGTAGATCGTCCGGGGACCGTTGTGAGGCGTCTGGAGCGTCACGGTGAACTCGAGCCCCTCCCCGGAAAGGGTCCGTTGGAGTCCTTCCCGGATTCGGGGCACGTCCTCGTCGCTCACGAGGTCCACGATGGGAGTTCCCTTCAAGTTCTCGATGCAGCGCCCCGTGAGGTCGGCGGCCGCTGGATTGGCCTCCCCGATCCGGCCGTCGGCGGTGACCTCGTAGATCGCCACCGGGCTGGACAGGAATATGGATCGATACCGCTCGGTGGGCCCCGGGGGGGGGTTCTGGTGGAGCGTCCTCATGGGGTCACCTCAGGACCACGATCAGCCCGGCGGGAAGGTGGGTGGAATTCCGCCACCCAGGCCAACAACGCACGGATCTCGAGACCCTTGTCGAAATGAGCCGAAGCCCCGGCCGCCGTCGTGCGACGGCGGACCTCGGGTTCGGCGTGATTGCTCAGGACCACCACCACCGGTCGGTCCGGCCGCGACGTCAGGCGTCGAAGGAATTCCAGGCCTGTCATGCCGGGCAGTCCGAGATCCAGGACCACGAGGTCCGGAACGGCATGGGGCAGGTGCTCCCATGCTTCTTCGGCGCTGCCCACCGCGACGACCGAATCCACTGTCGGAAGACCCGACAGCAGCTCGGAGAGCTCACGACGGACCGAGGGCGTGTCGTCCACGACCAGGATCCGGAGGGCGTCGGGCGTATGCATGGCTGGTTGGACTGGGGTGGAGCCGCGGGGAGCTTCCCCAGGCGGCTGACCCAAGATCGGTGGGGTCGCCGGACGAACGCATCGGAGAGGGGCGGGATCGCCTGTCGGACCAGGCCGCGACCCGATGTAGGAGGAGTCCTACAGGCGGCCCGGTCCAGGTCGGGCGCTACTCGGCCAGCTCCCGTTCCAGGGCGTAGCGGATGGCCTCGGCGTCGTTGGAGAGGCTCAGCTTGTCGAGCATCCGGGTGCGGTAGGTGCTGACCGTCTTCACACTCAGGTGCAGGGCCTCGGCGATCTCGCCCACCGAGCGACCCGACGCCAGGAGCCGCAGGACCTGGAACTCCCGGTCCGAGAGCTGATCGTGCGCGGGGCCCGCGCCCCGACCCAGGGCGTCCGCGAGGATCCGCGCACCTGCGGCGGTGATGTAGCGCCGCCCGGTGGCTACGGTCCGCACGGCGTCCCGAATGTCCTCCGCCGGCCGCGCCTTCTCCAGGTACCCCGAGGCCCCGGCGCGCAGCACCCGCACCAGGAACTGGTCCTCCGGGTAGGTGCTCACCACCACCGTGGCCACCTCGGGGTGACGTTTCGCCAGCCGGGACAGAGCGTCCAGGATGTCCCCGCCCGGCATCTTGATGTCCAGGAGGAGGACGTCCACGGAGATGGCGTCGTCGTCCAGGACGGACCAGAGGCCCTCGAAGCTCTCCGCCTCGCCGGAGAGCGCCATGTCCGGGGTGTCCCGGATCAACTGGGTGAGCCCCTGACGGACGATGGGATGGTCGTCGACGACGAGGACGTGAATCATGTCGCCACCTCGTGCCGTACCGGCTCAGGCGTCGGGGCAGCCCCGGGCAGGCGGAGCACCACCGTCGAGCCCTCGCCCGGTGTGGAGTCCATCTCGACCTCACCGCCCAGGATCCATCCACGCTCCCTCATGTTGAGGGTGCCCAGCCCTTTCGGACCCTGGCCAGAGTCGAACCCCCGCCCATCGTCCTCTACCCGGAGGACGACCTCGTCCTTCTCGGCCCGGAGCTCCACCCGCACCGTGCTCGGGTCCCCGTGCCGGAGGGCGTTGGTGAGGGCCTCCTGAGCCACCCGGAAGACGTGGATGGCTCGCTCCGGCGGAAGATCCACCGCCTCCTCGTCACCGGTGTCCAGCGTCAGGGTGCCGTCGAAGGCGTCCTCGAGGTCCCGAACCAGCCACTCCAGAGCCGCAGCCAGGCCCAGCTCGTCCAGGATCCCGGGACGGATCTCCCGGGCGAGGTTCCGCACGGCGCGGACGGTCTCCTGGAGTCCATCGTCGATGAGCTCCGTGAGCTCCCGGACGTCGGCGGCGCGCGGGTCGTCGTGGAGGCGACTGACGGCCATCCGAATCCCGGCCAGGTTTCCTCCGATGACGTCGTGGATGTCCATGGAGATCTGACGGCGCTCTTCCTCCCGGGCATCCTGGAGGTGGGCAGAGAGCGCCTTCAGCTGGGCCAGGGCCTCTTGCAGACGCTCCTGCGCCAGGGTCGGCTGGGTCACGTCCTGGATGGTCCCCAGGAGTTGGGATTCGCCCCCCGCGCCCCGCGTCACCCGCGCCATGGTCGCTCGAATCCACCGGACCTCGCCGTCCGGACGGAGGAGGCGGTGGGTGATGTCCACCGGTCCGCCCGTCTCCATGGCCTCGTCCACCGCCTGGTTCACCCGCTTTCGATCGTCGTCGTGCAGGAAGGAATGCGCGCCGTCGGCGTTCAGGTAGAAGCGCCCTGGTGGGACGCCGAAGATCCGAACTGCCGCTCCGGACCAATGGAAGACACCCGTCTCGGGATCGAGGGACCAGTGGGCCATCCCCGCGACCTCCTGGGCCATGGCCAACTCCTCGCCGAGCAACTGCGCTCGCTCCGCTTCCTGGTCCCGGGCGAGTCGGTACCACTCCACGAGGATGTACACCAGCGCGGCGGAGAGCCCCACGAAGAGCCACCCCTTCACGGTCTGGAGGGCGGCGGCGGCCTCTGGTGGGGCGAGGGCGTTCACCAGCGCATCTGTCCCGACGATCCAGACGCACCCCACCGCCGCATAGATGAGTGCGATTCGGAGGGGAACGCTGATGGTCCGCATGGTACCCGAAATATGAAGGGGGGGCGGGGGAGGTGCCAAGGGAACGTTCGACGCGCCGAATCCTGGCCAGGACGCCGCACCTCCCGCCGGCTCTCGAGTACAACCGTCCATGAGCGTTCCCGTATCCCTCCCGCCAGCACCCCACGCGTCCGTCGCGAGGTTGGTCGAACCCTTGGTGGACTACCTCCGGGGGCGGCGGGTCCTCGTGCTTTCGGGAGCGGGATGCAGCACCGAGTCGGGCATCCCCGACTACCGTGGTCCCGACGGCAGGCTCCGGCACCGCGAGCCCATGCGCTTTCAGGTCTTCATGGGCAGCCCCGAGGCGCGGGCTCGGTACTGGGCGCGCAGCTTCCGGGGATGGCCTCGTTTCGCCCAGGCCCGACCGAACCCGGCCCACCAGGCGCTGGCCGGCCTGGAAGAGGCGGGGATGGTGGCCGGGGTCGTCACCCAGAACGTCGATGGACTGCACCAGGCCGCCGGCTCCCGCCGGGTGGTGGACCTCCACGGCCGTCTGGCCCGGGTCCGATGCACCCGCTGTCGGGTGTCCCTGGGTCGCTGGGAGATGCAGGACGAACTGGCGGAGCTGAACCCGGACTTTTCGGCCGCCGTGCAGCACCTCTCCGCCGACGGCGACGCCCAATTGGAGCCCGGGGCGGAGGAGGGCTTCACGGTCCCGGCCTGCCTGGTCTGCGACGGGGTGCTGAAACCCGACGTGGTCTTCTTCGGAGAGTCCGTCCCCGAGGAGCACGTGGAGGCGGCGTGGGCTTTCTACCGGGAGGCGGACGCCGTCCTGGTGGTGGGCTCGTCCCTCGCCGTCTTTTCCGGTCGGCGCTTCGTCCTTCGCGCCGCCCGTGAGGGTCGGCCGGTCGCCATCCTCAACGTGGGTCCCACGCGGAGCGACGAGGGGGCGACCCTCAAGGTGGAGGGCCGGGTGGGGCAGGTGCTACCAGAGGTGCTGGAGCGGCTCGAAGCCGACGGCTAGCTGTCGGCCGCCAGGAGTTCGTTCCGTTCCACCAGCAGCGCCCGCATGGCCAGGGCGTCTCGGATGGCCACCTTGAGGAAGGTGAGTTCCACCGGCTTCACGAGGTAGGTCCGGGCTCCGGCGTCGAGGCACTCCACCGCCACCTCCGGCGCGTCCACCCCGGTGAGCATGATGACCGCCATCTCCGGATCCCGCTTCATGGCCCACTGGAGGAATTCGATCCCGCTCATCCGGGGAAGTTCGATGTCCAGGAGGCAAAGGTCGAAACGCTCCGACGTCATCCATTCGTCCGCCTCCTCCGCCGAGGCCGCCGCCTTCACGGTGTGCCCCAGGCGCGTCACCAGACGCTGGATGGCCAGTCGGGTGTCCTTCTCGTCCTCCACCAGGAGGATGCGACCCTTGGAGGGGGCCGAGTCGATCAGGGCGGACCAGCCGAAGGTGTGTTCGGTCATGGAGGCGTGCAGGTGGCTCGGGGCGAGGTAGCAGGGAGGGCAGGGACGTTACCGATTCCGGTTCGCCTCGACCTCCTCCATGCGCCAGATCTCCAGCAGGGCGCGGTTCACTTCCCGGGAGATGTCCAGATCCGCGGCCCGTTGCTGGACCGCCTCCTCCTGGAGACTCGTCTGGGTCGGCTGATCCTGCCGGCCCAGGGCCCACCCCACCGCGCCGGCGACGAGGACGGCCCGGATGAATCCCAGCAGCACACGGCGAGAACGAGCCGAACGCTGCCTCTCGAGGGAGCGGACGGCTCGGGCCTCTTCCCGTTCGCGGACGGATCGGGTGCGGAGGGGCCCGTCGCGCTGCGGGGACGTGTCGGACCGCGTGGGTCCGCCGGGAAAGGAGCCGGTGATACGATCACTCATGCCCGAAAGCTACGGTTCCTCCGATCCGAGGCAAAGAACCTCTTCGATGGAGGTCGGGGGGAGACCGTCAGCCCTCGGGGGTCAGCTTGCCCCGGAGTTCCCGACCCTCCTCGTCGTGCACTCGGACCGATCCGCGCCGCCCCACCCGGCCCCACCATCGGCCCCCCTCCGAGTCCTCCAGCGTCCAGCGGCCGTCCCAGGCGGAGCCCGTCCAGCACCGGCCCTCCGGTCCACGGAAGAACACGGAGCCGTCGTCCTCCAGCCGGCCACGATAGGTACCCTCGTCGGCATCTCGGAGGAGGATGTCACCCCGGTCGGGGGGAGCGTCGAAGACGCCCGCCGTTCTCCAAGCGAACCAGAAGACGGTGAGAACCAGGGAGAAACCCACGTAGAGGTCGGTGACAGGGGACCCCACGGCCCAGTTCAGGACCGCCACCGAAACGAGCCACGCGGCACCCTTCAGCGCTGTGTCGGCGCTCAACTCGGGAAGCCGGAAGCGGGGTTCGGCGTCCTGGCTCACGAGGAGGCGGGGGCGGTCCGCGTCGCCTCCGAGGACCGCTCCCTTCGCCGGTGTCTCCGGGACCACCAGCGGGAGACGCGGGACGCCATGAGGAGGCCGAAGATGGTGGCCAGGATCACCGGGAGGCGGATGTCGGCCTTCACCAGCCAATAGAAATGAACCAGACCGAGGCCGGTGGCGACGTAGGTCAGCTTGTGCAGCGTGCTCCACCTCTTCCCGAGGCGCCGGATCCAGCCCTTGGTGGAGGTCGCAGCCAGGGGGATGAGGAGGAGGAAGGCGGAGAAGCCCACGGTGATGTAGGGGCGCTCGACGATGTCCTCCCAGACCCAGGCGAGCTGGAAGCCCAGGTCCAGCACCATCCAGATCCCGAAGTGCAGGAACGCGTAGAAGAAGGCGAAGAGCCCCAGGGGCCGCCGGAGCTTGATGATGGGATTCCACCCCGTCAGGCGGCGGGCCGGGGAGACGGCCAGGGTGACCAGCAAGACGATGAGCGCGGTGAGCCCCGTCACGCGGGTGAGTTTTTCGATGGGGTTCACGCCGAGCCATCCGGTGAAGAAGCCGGCACCGAGCCAGAGCGCAGGCGCCAACGCGCCGGACCAGAGGAGGATGCGGGCGGCCAGCAGACCGGGCTGGGTCCGGCGTCCGGAGGAGCTCACGGCCAGGAGCGGGCGGGCTCAGATCCAGCGGCTGAGGTCCATCCCCTCGTACATCGAGGCGACCTCCTCCGCATACCCGTTGAACATCAGCGTCTCCCGCCGGCGGAACTCCCCGATGCGACGCTCCCGCGCCTGGCTCCAGCGCGGGTGGTCGACCTCGGGATTCACATTGGCGAAGAAGCCGTACTCGTT
>CAKZOQ010000297.1 GCA_937136445.1 uncultured Gemmatimonadota bacterium | reverse complement strand
AGTCCAGGGGCGGTCCCTCCGGCAGCTCGGGCCGCAGGTGCCGGACCAGCGCCGCCCCGTCGGTCACCGCCCTGCTCCGGGGCAGGCCCAGCGCCTCGGCGGTGAGGGGACCGCGCACCGCCAGGACGTGCCAGCTCTCGTCGAGCACCGGCGCCGTCCCGTAGTTCTGCGGGTCCCCGCCGCCGAACCCGGTGGTGAGGACGTACTTGTCGGCCTCCGGATCGAAGTCGAAGCCCAGGAGGGAGCCGATCCCCACCAGGACGTCCGAGGAACCGTCGTCCAGGAGGTCCCCGGCCACCTCGCGCCAGATCCAGGGGTTCAGGGCGTCGCCGAAGTTGGCCGCCCGATGGTAGCGGAGGATCACGTCAGAGCCACCGCTCCACCAACTCCGGATCCAGGGGCCGGGTGAAGAGCTCCGCCCGCTCCCGGATCTCGTCGGCGTTCCACTCCCACCACCGCGAGGCCCGCACCCGCTCGATGGTCCCCTCGTCGAAGCGGTGGCGCACCACCCGGGCCGGCGCGCCCACGGCCACCGCATAAGGCGGGATGTTCCGGGAGACCACGCTCCCCGCCCCTACCACGGCGCCGTCGCCCACCGTCACCCCCGAGAGGATCTGGACTCCGGTGCCCAGCCAGACGTCGTGGCCGATGCGAACCGGTCCCCGGGACACCTGTTCCTCCTCGATGGGCCGGCCCAGGACGTTCCGCCCCACGTAGTGCGAGCTGATGCGCCGCTCGTCGTGGTAGTGCCCATGCACGCTCACGTGCCGGGCGATGGAGCAGAAGGCACCGATCTCCACTGGGTCCACCGTTCCGTGGACGTAGATCTCCGGCCCCCACAGCGACGCGTAGCGCCCCACCTGGATCCGGCCGGCCAGCTCCGCACGGTAGATCCGGGCGTGCTCCTCCACCTCCACCGGGCCGTGGAGCCGGGCGGCCTTCAGGTAGGCGGTGCCGTGGACCCGGGCGTCGGGGTCCACCCGATTCGGCGGGTGGAGCCGGGCCAGGAGGGCGTCAACGAGCCGGACCCTGAGCCTGCCAACAATCGATGAGGACATCGCAGAACCGGTTGTAGTTGGACTCGGCATCGAAGAGCCGACGGTGGACGGCGCGGATCCGCCCCCGGTCGAAGCGACCGGGCTCCAGCGCCCGGGTCAAGGCGGCGGCGGCCTCCAGGGGGCCGGCGTCGGGGTCCAGGAGGATCCCCGTGTCCTCCCCCACCAGCTCCGGCACGCCCTGCACCCCCACCGCCACCACCGGGATCCCGTGGGCGATGGCCTCCATCATGCTGAACGGGAGCCCCTCCGCCTCGCTCATCGAGACCAGGGCGTCCACGGAGCGCCGACGATAGAAGGCCAGGACCTCGTCCCGGTCCACGTGACCGGCGAGCGTCCACTCCACCCGGTCCGGGAGCGCGGCGGCGGCCGCCTCCACCCGTTCCCGCTCCGGGCCGTCGCCGAAGTGGACCCAGCGCACCGGGCGCTCCAGGCGAGCCAGCGACTCGGGGATGAGGTCGATCCGCTTCCTGGACTTCAGGCTGGCGCAGGACACCACCAGCGGCGGCGCGCCCTCGTCGTCGAGGGGGACCGGCGGCGTGGCCTCCTCCTTCGGGCGCTCCACCCCCAGGTAGGCCCGCCCCACCGTCTCCCGCTGCCCCGGCAGGGACCGCCGCAGGGCCGCGGCACCGTGCTCCGACACCGCGAAGACCCGGTCCAACCCCCGCGCTTTCTCCTCGGCGAAGGGCACCCGGTGGCCAGGCCACCGATCTTCGTAGAGGTCGAAGGCGTGGGCCCGGGCGACGGCGGCCCGGAATCCCCCGGAGGCCCGAACCCGGGCCAGCGCCAGCGTCGAGTTCACGAACCAGTAGTCGTAGCCCAGGGCGTCGCGCAGGCCCATGCGTTCGAGCCACTCCTGGAGCCACCGTTCCTTCAAGAGCTCCCGGGCCAGCATGTCGGCGTAGAGGCGCCGGTAGTGCCCCAGGTACACCCCGAGGTTGCCCTCCCGGGCCGCCAGCGTCCGGGCGTAGCTCCCCACCGCCGCGGGGGAGGCCAGCGCCCCCCACCGCCGAAGGCTGGAGGCGTCGTCGAGCCAGGGCATCTCCACCAGCTCGGCGTTGTCCGGGAGGGGCCGCGCTCCCTCGTCCCGATGGGACGGGAGGACGAAGACGCGCCGGAACCGGGCACCCAGCACCGGGAGCTCGGCCTCCAGGAAGGTCTCCGAGCTGGTTCCGAAGGGGTACGCCGCGGTGAAGAGGACGAGGTCGGGCGCGAGGCTCATGCCCCGGCGGGGTCCCCGTCCCCGCAGTCGTCGCCCCCGCCTCCGCTCCCACCGACGCGGTCCAACGCCCGCCGGGTGAGGGCCTTGAGCCGGTCCACCACGCCTGGACGCTCCTCGATGGCGCGGAAGTCGTCCACCGCGCTCCGAGGCCGGAAGAGGGCCACCTGGTAGTCCCCCTCCTCGATCCAGATGGCGTAGGTCTCCAGGTACTCCAGGGTGAGGCCGGCGGGATACGCGGCGGCGGTGAGGGCGTCGGCCCAGATGGGCTGATCGACCTGCTGGAGCAGGTCCGGCCGGTGCTCCTGGCACCAGGCCAGGAAGTGGGGATTGGGGTAGTGGGCCAGGACGAAGCCGTCCGGAGCCAGCCAGCCTGCGATGCGACCGAAGAGCGCCGGGTGCAGCTCCAGAGGGATGTGCTCGAGGACGTCGGGAAGCACCACGACGTCGAAGGGCCCCTCCAGCTCCATCTCCAGGACGTCGCCGGCCTCCATCCGGGCGTGGGGCACCCGCGCCAGCCGCGCCCGCGCCGCCTCGATGCTCCTGGGGCTCAGATCCACGCCCACCACCCCACCCTCGTCCGGGTCCAGCTCGGCGGCCAGGAGGCCTGTCACCGTCCCTACCCCCGCCCCGATCTCCAGCACCCGGTGGTGCGGCTCCAGACCGAAGCGGAGAGCGAAGTCCCGGATGGCCTCGTGCCGTCGGTTGACGCCTACACGGAGCTGCCGCTCCACGTACTCATCGTAGAACGCTCTGGACTCCGTCGAGGACATAGCGCAGGTCGCCGGGCTGGGGAAGGACGCAGGCCGCGGGGGAGAGGCCGCCGACTCGGGCGAAGGCCACCAGCACCACCGCGGTGGTGAGAAGGTAGGAGATCGACGAGGCCAGCGCCGCCCCTGCGATCCCGTAGCGCGGGATCAGCAGAAGGTCCAGCACCACCGTAGCCACCAGCCCCACCACCGACGCGGTGAGGTTGATCCGCTGCCGATCCAGCGCCGCCAGCGCCGCCGCCTGGATGACGCACAGGCTGAAGGGGACGCATCCCAGGAGGAGGAGGACGAAGGGCGCCGCGGCAGGCTGGAACTCGCCTCCGTAGAGCCAGGCGATCCACCACCGGGCACCCAGGGCCAGGGGGAGGGCCAGGACGACCATGGCCGCGAAGACCAGCCGGGCCAGACGGGCCGCCTCCGGCAGGCTCGTTCCTTCGTCTCCGGCGGCCATGGAGGGCATGAGAACCTGGGAGGTGGATCGAGGAAGGACCCAGAGCATGGTGGCGAGGTTCGCCGCCAGGGAGTACAGGCCCAGGGGCGCCGTCCCCACCACGGCTTGCACGATCCAGATGTCCACCCGGTAGTTCAGGAACTGGGCCAGGTTGGCGCCGAAGGTCTGGCCGGCGTAGCGGATCATGCGGGCCAGCAAGGCTCGACCCGGGAGGCGCGGGGTGAGGCGCAGTCCCAGGAACCGCATCCCCAGCGCCAGGAGGACCAGGGCGTTCACCGTCTGGAGGCCCAGGTACACCACGAAGATCTCGCCGGCGCCCACCGACACCCGGCCCGTGACCTCCAGGGCGAAGAGCACCCCGTAGACGACGAGCGAAAGGGCGGAGAACCCCACCATGGCCCGGTTGAGGGGACCGAAGGCACGGGTGCCGGAGAAGACGGCGGAGAGGGCCGCGAAGAAGAGGTTGGCGGCCACCGTGCCGGCCAGGACGGCCTCGAAGAGGGGCCGCTGTCGCGCAGCCGGAAGGAGGAGCTCGTTGGTGAAGGCAAGGTGGTTGACCCGGGCCACGCCGAAGACGGTGAGCCCCACGCCGACGACCACCAGGAGGTAGAAGCCCAGGATCCGATCCCGCTCCACCTCCTCCCGAGCGACGAAGTAGCGGAGCGCGTTGTCGAGGCCCAGCCCCAGGAGGAGGCTCAGGAGCCCCACCGAAGCGCTGAACAGGGCGAACTCCCCCTTCCCTTCCACCCCCAACGTCCGGGTGAGGAGGATGGAGTTGCCGAAGGAGAGGACGAGGGTGACCACGTTCCGGGTGAAGACCCCGGCCACCTCCCGGCCTACGGCCATGGAGAACGCCCGCTCACGCCCGCTCCGTGCCTCGTTCCCGGGCTCCGGCGCCGCCCCGCCACGGCGTCATCGACGAACCCGCTCCAGGATCGCCCCTCCACCGGCCGCGCCCCAGACCCCTGCCAGGAGCCAGACGTGACGGAGGTCCTCCCCGGCCAGGAAGAGGCCGTGCACCGCGACGGCGGCACCGGCCAATACCAGCGCCGTCCGAAGACGGGCTGGGGGCGGCGGGCCCGGCTCCGGATCGGTGGCGCGACGACCGGGCAGGCGTGGCCGGCGGAACCCGCCGCCCTGAACCAGGAGGGTGAAGCCCACCACCGCCAGACCGGCGCCCAGGAGGCCGAACTGGCCCAGGACGGAGAGGTAGGAGTTGTGGGCGTCCCAGAGGGCGGCCGGCCCGCCTCGCAGCGGATCCACGACCGCCGCCAGGTAGGGGGCCGCCCCCACACCCCGGATCGGCGCCTCGAGGAAGGCCTGGAAGGCGCTGCCCCAGATGGCGGGGCGGATCCCGCCCGTCTGGATGCTTCGGCCCGCCATCGACAGGTCCAGCGGCAGCAAGAGCCCGACCATGGCGATGGAGGCCAGGAGGAAGCCGGCGAGACTCACCAGCGTCGGGGCGCCCAGGAGGCTCCGCTCCTCCCCCCGGGCCCCGGCGTGCCACCGCCCCACCCCGAAGAGGACCAGGCCGGCTCCCACCCAGGCGGAGGAGGCGCTCAGGAGGAGCCCGACGGCCACCATCCCCGCCAGCGCCCAGGCGGCCCCACGGACGCGATCCTCCAGGCTGGGCCAGATTCCCCAGAGGAGCGCTCCCGAGACGACCAGGTAGTCGCCCAGCATGTTGGGGTGCAAAAAGGGCCCGCTCACCCGTGGAAGGGGGAGTCCCACCACGCCCCCGCCCTGGTAGAGGACCCGCCACCGGACCACGGTGGGCCCCGTCAGGAGCACAACCAGGGTGAAGGCGAGGGCCAGCGCGGTGCCCAGGAGCCAGGCCTCCACCGACCGACGCCACCCCAGCCCACTCCCGGCCAGCGCACCGGCAGCCAGCGCCAGCCCGACGGTACCGGCCCCCTTGGCCACAGCGTACTCCGGGTGGAAGCCCCAGAGGCCCGAGAGCGCGATCCAGCCGCCGAAGAGGGCGAGCACCACGACGCCCACCGTGAACCGGAAGGTCGCCTCACCCCGCCGCGGCCCACGAGAGAGGCGATCCAGGCCTGCCGCCGCCAGCAGCAGGAGGACCGCCACGTCGGCGCCGGTGGCGACGGCTCCCGCCACGTCCACGGTGACCAGGCGGCCCACCGGGAAGG
>CAKZOQ010000296.1 GCA_937136445.1 uncultured Gemmatimonadota bacterium | reverse complement strand
TTCGGGAGGCCGTCATCCGCATCCTCTACCAGGATCCACCCCTCCAGGGCCGGGTTCGCCTCTCTCTGCGCGACGTCCTCCGGTTGAATCGGGCCATCGACGACGGCGTCACCCACGCGTCCGTGGGACATACCGACGCCCTCTTCTTCTCGCTCTTCGAGGGCTCGGGCATCCCCGACACGCCGCCCACCAAGGAGATGGTGGAGGAGGTCCACGCCCAGCTCGAGGAGCTGCGGGACGGGCTCCGGGAGATCCTGGGGAGGATCCCCGGCGAGGCATGGAGCCGACGCTAGGAGACCTCCCTCCGGAGGAGTTCCGGCGCCTGGCCCGTGAGGTTGCCGACTGGATGGCGACCTACCTGGAGGAGATCGACGGGCAGCGGGTCTACCCCGACGCCCTTGAGCCTGGCGACGTCCGTCGGGCGCTGGCCGGACCCCCGCCGGAAGAGCCCGAGGAGATGGACGAGATCCTCGCTGATTTCCGCCGCGAGGTGGTGCCGGGGCTGACCCACTGGAACCACCCGGCCTTCTTCGGCTTCTTCGCCATCTCTGCCTCCGGTCCGGGCATCCTCGGGGAGATGCTCGCCGCCGCCCTCAACGTCAACGCCCTGGTCTGGCGGGGGTCGCCGGCGGCCACCGAGCTGGAGGAGCTGACGCTGGACTGGCTGCGGTCCATGCTCGGCCTCCCGGAGGTCTTCGACGGGACCATCAACGACACGGCGTCCACCTCCACCCTGTATGCCCTCGCGGCGGCACGGGAACGGGCGTATCCGGAGGTGGGGCGCCAGGGGCTCTTCGGACAGCCGCCGGGACGAGTCTACGCCTCGGAGCAGGCGCACTCCTCGGTGGAGAAGGCCGTCATGGCCCTGGGGTTGGGTCGGAACGGCTACCGGGCGGTGGCCACCGACGACGACTTCCGGATGGATCCCGAGGCCCTCCGCCAGGCCATGGAGGAGGACGTGGCAGCCGGCATCCGACCGATGGCGGTGGTCCCGACCCTGGGCACCACTTCCACCACGGCGCTGGACCCGGTGGATCGGGTGGTGGAGGTGGCATGTGCGTACGACGCCTGGGTGCACGTGGACGCCGCCTACGGGGGCCCGGCAGCACTCCTTCCGGAGCTCCGGAGCCACTTCCAGGGGTGGGAGCGGGCCGACTCCATCGTGGTGAACCCCCACAAGTGGCTTTTCACGCCGGTCGACTGCTCGGTGCTCTACTGCCAGGAGCCCGAGACGCTGGTGCGGGCCTTCTCGCTGGTGCCCGCCTACCTCCGGACGCCGGAGGGGGACCGGGTGAAGAACCTCATGGACTACGGGGTGGCGCTGGGCCGTCGCTTCCGCTCCCTGAAGCTCTGGTTCATCCTCCGGGCCTTCGGACGCACGGGGCTCGCCGCCCGGATCCGCCACCACATCCACCTGGCGCGGCACCTGGCGGAGTGGATCGACGTGGAGCCGGGGTGGGAGCGGATGGCGCCGGTGCCCCTGGGGCTGGTGGTCTTCCGCTACGCACCTGAGGGGACCGACGAGGCCGAGCGGGACGAGCTGAATCGGGCCCTCATCGAGGCCGCCAACGCCTCCGGGGAACTCTTCGTCGGGCCCACCGAGCTCGGGGGCCACGTCGTCATCCGGCTGAGCGTGGGCAACATCAAGACCACCGAGGAGCATCTGAGCCGTGCCTGGAGGGTCCTCCGGGAGGAGGCGGCGAAGCTCTTCGAGGGGTGAGGGAGGTGGGCCCGATGCCCACGACCCGAGGTCTCAGACGTCGTCCAGGTCGGTGGCCCGGGGCCGGCTGAGGACCATGGCGAAGACGGAGAGCCCGGCGAAGACCGGGATCCAGTTCGTGAGCCCCGCCGCCAGGCAGAGGGCGATCCCCAGGAGACCCCCGCCTTCCTGGAGGGCCGACACCAGGAGGGTCTGGAGCCGATAGACCTCCATGGGGTCCGTCCCGTCGGGGAGGCGCACGCTGCTCCGACGCAGCACCACCCCGATCCCCAGGAGGGCCACCGGCACCAGGAGCAGGGGGCGGGCCAAGGAGGGATCCAGGGCCGGACTCCAGCCCCCGCCTCCCAGGACCCCGGCGGCCAGCGCCCACGCCACCGCCCCGAAGACCACCACCCCGCCCAGGAGGGCCATCCAGGTGAGCTGGATGAGCCGGAAGGCCTGGCGCCGTTCGTCCCGGTCCACCTGCGCCGTCCCCCGGTCAGGCGAGCTCGCGGAGCTCGCGCACCAGCTCGGCCATGGACTCCTTGGCGTCGCCGAAGAACATGAGGTTCTTGTCCATGTAGAAGAGCTCGTTGTCGATGCCGGCGAAGCCCGGGGAGAGGGACCGCTTCATGACGATGGTCCGGCGAGCCCGGTCCACGTCCAGGATGGGCATGCCGGCGATGGCCGAGCCTTCTTCCCGCGCAGCCGGATTCACCACATCGTTGGCTCCCACGATGAGGACGGCGTCGGTGTTGCCGAAGTCGTCGTTGATCTCGTCGAGGTCGAAGAGCCGGTCGTAGGGGACGTCGGCCTCGGCCAGGAGGACGTTCATGTGTCCGGGCATGCGGCCTGCCACGGGGTGAATCCCGTACTTCACATCCACGCCCCGCTCCTCCAGCAGGTCGCCCACTTTGCGGAGCTCGTGCTGGGCCTGGGCCACCGCCAGCCCGTATCCCGGCACCACCACCACCGAGTTCACGTAGCCCAGCTCGGCGGCCACCATCTCCGCGTCGGCGCGCTTCACCGGCCGCTCCTCGATGGACCCGGACGCCGTCGTGGCCGTGCCTCCGAAGGCGCCGAAGGCGACGTTGGCCAGCGACCGGTTCATCCCCTTGCACATGAGTACCGTGAGGATCAGCCCCGAGGCCCCCACCAGGGCGCCGGAGATGATGAGGACCATGTTGCCGATGACGAAGCCTGCGGCGCTGGCGGCGAGGCCCGAGTAGGAGTTCAGGAGCGACACCACCACCGGCATGTCGGCACCGCCGATGGGCACCACCACCGAGATCCCCAGCACCAGCGAGAGGGCGATGAGGGCGTAGAAGGCGGTGAGGGGGTCCACCGTGGTGACGCCAAGCGCCAGAACGCCGCTGACCAGCACCGCGAGGAAGAGGAGTCCGTTGACGAGGTTCTGTCCGGGGAAGGTCAGCGGATTCCCGCTGAGGAGGCCCTGGAGCTTCCCGAAGGCGATGAAGGAGCCCGAGAAGGTGACGCCGCCGATGAGGGTGCCCAGGACGATGGTCCCTCCGGCGGTGCTCACTCCAGCGCTCCCGCCCGTCCCCAGGAACTCGGCGATGGCCACCACCGCCGAGGCCCCTCCACCGAAGCCGTTGAAGATGCCCACCATCTGGGGCATGTCGGTCATCTGGACGGTCCGCGCGGCGAAGGCCCCGATTCCACCGCCCAGCACCACCCCGATGAGGATGCCCGTCCAGGAGAGGATCTGGGTGTCCAGGAGGGTGGCTGCGATGGCGATGAACATGGCCAGCGCCGCCAGCGCGTTCCCCCCGCGGGCCGTGGCAGGCGACTGGAGCCGCTTGAGCCCGACCACGAAGAGGATACTCGCCACCAGGTAGCAGAGCTCGACGAACACGTGCATCTCGGCCTACCGCTTCTTGAACATGGCGAGCATCCGGTCCGTCACCATGAACCCCCCCACCACGTTGATGGTGGCCATGGCGATGGCCGCGATCCCCAGCACCATCTGGGTGGTGCCCTCGGCGCGACCGGCCACGACAATGGCGCCGACGATGGCGATGCCGGAGATGGCGTTGGCGCCGGACATGAGGGGCGTGTGGAGGGTGGGCGGCACCTTCGTGATGACCTCACGGCCCGCCAGGGCCGCCAGCACGAAGACGTAGAGCCCGATCATCAGGTCACCCATGGAGATTCCTGGGGTGGAGAGGGAGGGGGCAGGGGAGGGGAGAGCGAGACGACACGTCAACCGTCGAGGAGGGCGGCGACCCGTTCGTTGCGCACCGCACCATGGTGCGTGACGGTGGCGGGACCCACCACGTCGTTGTCGAAGTCGAGGGCGAGCGCGCCGGTGTCGGCATCGATGAACTCCTTCACCAGGGTGGCGATGTTCCGGGAGTACATGCGGCTGGCGTGGACGGGGAGGGTCGCCGGGAGGTTCTGGGGCCCCAGGATCGTGACGCCGTGGCGGACCACCTCGTCGTCGGGGACGCTCCCCTCGCAGTTGCCACCACCTTCGGTGGCCAGGTCCACCACCACCGAACCGGGTTCCATGGACTGGAGCATGGCGTCGGTGATGAGCTCCGGCGAGGGGCGGCCGGGGATGCGGGCCGTGGTCACCACGAGGTCGGTGGTGCGGATGTGCTCGGCGATGAGCTCGAGTTCCTTCCGGTGCTGCTCCTCGGAGAGCTCGGCGGCGTACCCGCCCTCGCCCTCGGCGGTGACGTCCTCCTCGGCCTCCAGGAAGGTGGCGCCCAGCGACTCCACCTGCTCCCGCACCTCCGGGCGGACGTCGAAGGCCTCCACCACGGCACCCAGCCGGCGGGCGGTGGCGATGGCCTGAAGCCCGGCCACACCGGCACCCAGGATGAGGGCCTTCGCCGGTCGGATGGTCCCGGCGGCGGTGGTGAACATGGGGAGGAACTTGGGGAGTCGCGTCGCCGCCAGGAGGACCGCCTTGTACCCCGCCACCGTGGCCTGCGAGGAGAGGGCGTCCATGGACTGGGCCCGGGTGATGCGGGGCACCATCTCCATGGAGATGCCGGTGAGGGAGGCGTCGCGGAGGCGGCGGATGCCCGCCGTGTCGCCCAGGGGGTCCAGGAAGGAGACCACCACGGTCCCGGCGGCAAGGGCACGCACTTCGTCGGCCGTCAGGGGGTTCACATGGAGGAGGAGTCCGGCCCCGTCCAGGGCGGCGTCGGCATCCGGAGCCACCTCGGCCCCGGCCTCCCGGTAGGCCTCGTCCTCCACCCCCGACGCTCGACCGGCTCCGGACGCCACCGCGACGTGGATGCCCAGCTCGGTGAGGGTCTCCACCTCCTTGGGCACCAGGGCGACCCGGGTCTCTCCGGGCCGGGTCTCGGTGATGACCGCTGCCTTCATGGGGGCTCCGTGGGTGGAGGGGGGTGAGTGACCCGAGCGGGCCACGGTCCGCGGGCTAGGGTAGGGAGGGCCGAGAGGGCGCACAAGCCAGGGTCTTCCGGGCTTCGCCGGCTCGTCCGGATCCCCCCCCAGACTACCGTCTTCGCGCTCCGAGCCACAGGGCCCCTGGAGGAGGACGGAACGGGTGAGCCGCCGGCGGGGCAGTGCCCCCGACCCGGCCGATTCAACCATCCGGTCGCCCGTTCCCGGGCATCACGTTGCTCCATGCTCGCCCACGTCGCCACCGCCGCGCTCCATGGGGTCCGGAGCTTTCGCGTCGATGTGGAAGTGGCGCTGACCTCCGGCCTTCCGGCGTTCACCGTCGTGGGGCTGGCCGAGGGAGCGGTGCGGGAGGGGAGGGAGCGGGTGAGCGCCGCCCTCCGGAGCATCGACGCACCTCTGCCCAACCGACGCATCACGGTGAACCTGGCCCCGGCGGACGTGCGGAAGGAAGGAAGCGGCTTCGACCTGCCCATCGCCGTGGGGCTCCTGGCGGCGTCGGGCCGGTTCGGCGAGGTGGAGCTCGACGGGATCGGGTTCGTCGGGG
>CAKZOQ010000295.1 GCA_937136445.1 uncultured Gemmatimonadota bacterium | reverse complement strand
CCACCGAAGAGATGAAGAAGAGCAGATCCCGGGTGTTGCCTCGCACCAGGAAGTTGGACGAGACCATGGCGATGCCCGCCGGCGTGGTCACCGAGGCGGTAGCGGCGGCGCCCAGGAGCAGGAAGAGCTGTCCCTCCCCGTCGAAGCCCACCACCCGGAGGAGGAGCCACCCGAGACCCAGGAAGGCGCCGAAGCTCAAGATGGCCTGGCCCGCCGCCAGTAGGTGATAGGTGGGGGGGAACTGGCGCAGGCTGTTCAGGTCGAGCTGCAGCCCGAAGTGGAAGCCCACCCACCCCAGACCCAGGGCGAGGAAGGGGTAGAGCTGTTCGGTGGCTTCGTGGGTGAGGAGTCCGAAGCCCACGGGCCCAAGGAGGAATCCCAGGACCAGGAAGTGGATGCCCGTCCGGAAGAGGAGGCGCGACCCGTGGGGGACCCGCTCGGTGGAGAAGGAGAACCGAGCCCCGATCAGCGCGAGCAGGATCAGGACGAGGGTACCGATGAGGGGGTCCATGGTCAGTCAGCCCCGATCCGGGCAGAACCCGGAGGCGGGCTCACATCGGGTGCCGTTCGTCGCCCAGCTCCGGGGCGAGCCCCACCACCTGCTCCACCGGCAGGGTGAAGACGATGCCGGTGGCCGGGTTCGAAAGGTCGCCGAAGACGTCCTGGAGAAGCTCGATGGCCGGGCTCACACGATCCTGCGGGACCACGCTGAAGATGGTGCGGTTCTGAGGTCGGGAGCCGGACAGGAGGGTCTGGAGGCCGGCGAAGATGGGAATGTCGTGGGAGAGGAGCCGCCCCATCCCCTCGCTCTGGATGAGGGTGGCGCCGGTGATGCCGAGCTCCAGGAACCCCGAGAGGATCTCGTCCACCTTGTCGGCGTCGTTGATGACGGCCACGAGAAGGCGGGTGCCGTTCGGCGCGCTCATACGTGCTGGTCGTCCACCGCGGTGATGACCGCCATCACGGCCTCCTCGTCGTCGGCGTCCGCCAGCCGGTCCAGGAAGTTCTCGTGGCGGACCAGGCGACAGATCCGGGCCAGGAGCTTCACGTGCTCCCGCTCGTAGCCCGGAGGGGAGAGGAGGACGAAGAAGGCCCGGACGTCGTCCATCTCCTCGCCACCGAAGGCGATGGGCTCCGGGGCCAGGGCCACGCCGATGACCGGTCCGTCCATCTCCGGCACGGTGGCGTGAGGGATGGCGAGGCCGCCGCCCAGGACGGTGGGGTGCTGACGCTCCCGCTCGAGGAGCTTCTCCTGCACATCGGCGTCCCGGGCCACCCCCGACTCCTCCGCCTTCTCCGCCAACTCCTCCACGATCCCGTCCACGTCGGTTCGTGAGAGCCGCAGTACGACGAAGGACGGGTCCAGGTACTGGCTCAGGCGCATGGCACGACACGGCAGGGGGATGGGGTTCCGCAGAGCGACGCCCCGCATGGTAGAGCGGCCCCCAGAGGGGGTCAACCCGACGGGAGGCCTGGCACACATCGTGCACCTGAAGGGGGCGAACGACGAGGTCAGGCGCGGTTCATGAGCGGGGAGGAAGAGCGATGGGTCGGTTGGTATCGGTGTCGGATTCCGGATATGTTCGGGAGCCTCGGGGAGGGACCGCCCCGGGGGTTCGATCCTCCCCCTCTCGCTCCTCCTTCTCCGACGCCATGGGGACCTTCCTCGTCGAAGGCGGGCACGCCCTCCAGGGCCGCATCCGCCCCGCCGGAAACAAGAACGCCGCCCTCCCCTGTCTCGCCGCCACCGTGCTCGCCGATGGCCCGGTGACGCTGGAGAACGTCCCGAGGATCCGGGACGTGGAGACCTTCCTCCTCATCATCGAGTCCCTGGGAGCCGGGGTTTCCTGGGACGGTCCCAACGAGGTTACCGTGGACCCTCGAGCGGTGGAGGTGGATGCCGTGGACCGGGACCTGGCCATCCGGATCCGGGCTTCGCTCCTTCTGGCGGGCCCGCTCCTCGCCCGCTTTGGCCGGGTGATGCTGCCTCCCCCGGGAGGCGATGTCATCGGGCGGCGTCGGATGGACACCCACTTCCTCGCCTTCGAGGCGCTGGGGGCCACGGTGGAGACCCCGCCGGAAGGCTTCCGGGTGTACGCCGAGCGGCTGGAGGGCGCGGAGATGTTCCTGGACGAGCCGTCGGTCACCGGGACGGAGAATGCGGTCATGGCCGCCGTGCGGGCCCGCGGCACCACCCGGATCCGCAACGCAGCCGCGGAGCCGCACGTCCAGGATCTCTGCCGACTCCTCGTCGCCATGGGGGCGGAGATCGACGGGATCGGCACCCATCGCCTCACCATTCAGGGGGTGGACCAGCTTCACGGCACCCGATTCCGGGTGGGGGCGGACCACATCGAGACCGGCTCCTTCATCGGGCTGGCGGCGGTCACCGGGAGCGATCTCACGGTGGAGGGTGCGCCGGTGGAGCACCTGGACTCCACCCTGTTGGGGTTCGCGCGCCTGGGCGTCCGGTGCGAGGTGGAGGGAGACGACCTCATCGTGCACGGGAGCGAGGAGCATCGCATCCAGCAGGACGCCTTCGGGCATGTCCCCAAGGTGGACGACGGACCCTGGCCCGCCTTCCCCGCGGACCTGACCTCCATCGCCCTGGTTACCGCGACCCAGTGCCAGGGGACCATCTTGGTGCACGAGAAGATGTTCGAGTCCCGCATGT
>CAKZOQ010000294.1 GCA_937136445.1 uncultured Gemmatimonadota bacterium | reverse complement strand
CGCAGGAAGACCGCCGCCGCCCGCCGGACCGGCGTCGCCGGGTCCTCCAGGCCTGCCGCGACCGTGGTCCACGAAGGTCCGGTCCCCGGAGGGACGCCCTCCGCGGGCGCCCGGGTGGCCAGGGCCAGGAACGCCAGGGTCCGGGTCCGCACCGCGGCGTCGCCGAAGGGATTTGGGGCCGTGCCCGGCCAGTCGCCTCGGGCCAACTCCTCGAGGCGGGCCCGGAGCACCGGGCCCACGGCGCGGCCGCCGGAGAGGCGGGCCACCGACTCCATCCCCTGGGCCAGCCCGGGCATGCGGACGGCGGACCCCGGCGCCTCCGCCCGGCTCATGCGGGTGAGGAGCCGGCCCACCGCCAGGGCCTCGTTCACCGGGAGGTTCAGCCGCCCCAGCGACCGGCCCACGGCGGCCACCGCGGCCGGGTGGGTCTCCACACCGGCCCGGGTCCGGAGGGGGGTGAGGGCCGCGTCCCCGGATCCCCGATGGTGGGCCTGGGCCAGAGCGTCGGCGGCCTGGGCGCGGACCCGGGGGTGCGGGTCGTCCAGGAGCGCGAGGATGGCGTCGTGGTGACGCGAGTCTTCCAGGCGGCCGAGGGCGCGGACCGCCCAGCGTCGGACGTCGGGGCTGGAGGCTCGCGTTCCCTCCAGGAGGGTCTCCAGGCGAGGCCCGCCGGCGGGCCGGGCGTCCTCGGCGCTGGCGATGCGGACGAAGGCTCGGGCCTCCTGGTCCGGTCGGCCGGCGTCCGGGGGCGCGCACCCGGACGCCCACAACGACAGGAGGGTCGCCGCCGCCAGGACGAGGAAGTCGGAGCGTCGTCCCGGGGAGCCATCGCCTCGCCCGGGCCGACGGCGGATCTTGAACCCGGGGGGGGAAGCCCGCCCCCTCATCCCCCCACCTCCATCTCGTACCGCGGCTCGAAGGTCGCCGTGAAGTGCCGGAGCACCGGCTCCTGCGTCACGAACCGGAAGCCTCGGATGGCCTCCCGCCGGGCCGCCAGCTCGGCCGCCACATCCACCACGTAGTCCACCTGGCTCTTGGTGTAGACCCGCCGGGGCAGGGCCAGGCGGACCAGCTCCATCTTCGCCGTGGACTCCTCCCCCGTCTCCGGATCTCGCCGACCGAACATCACCGTCCCGATCTCCACCGCCCGGATCCCGCCGGCGAGGTAGAGCTCCGCCACCACGCTCTGGCCCGGGAGCTCCCGCGGCGGCACATGGGGCAGGAAGGCGGCGGCGTCGATGTAGACGGCGTGGCCCCCGGCCGGCTGAACCACCGGCACCCCCGCCTCCGTGAGGTGCTCCGCCAGGTAGCGCGCCACCTCGATGCGGTAGGTCAGATAGTCTTCGTCCATCGCCTCCCGAAGGCCCACGGCGATGGCGTCCAGGTCGCGGCCCGCCAGGCCGCCGTAGGTGGGGAAGCCCTCGGTGAGGATGAGGAGGTTCTCCTCCTGTCGGCTGAGCTGGGCGTCGTTGGTGCACAGGAACCCGCCGATGTTGGCCATCCCGTCCTTCTTGGCCGACATGGTGCAGCCGTCGGCCAGGGCGAACATGGCCCGGGCGATCTCCGGCACCGACGCCTCGCCCCAGCCCTCCTCCCGCTGCTGGATGAAGAAGGCGTTCTCGGCGAAGCGGCAGGCGTCGAGGTAGAAGGGGATGCCCCGCTCCCGGCACAGCTCCGACACGGCCCGGAGGTTGGCCATGCTCACCGGCTGACCGCCGCCGGTGTTGTTGGTCACCGTCACCATGCAGAGGGGCACCCGCTCCACCCCCACCTCGTCCAGCAGCTCCCGGAGCGCCTCCACGTCCAGGTTGCCCTTGAAGGGGTGGGGCTCGGCGGGTTGGAGGCCTTCGGGGGTGGGCAGGTCCACGGCTCGGGCGCCCGTGGCCTCGATGTTGGCCCGGGTGGTGTCGAAGTGGGTGTTGTTGGGCACCACGTCCCCGGGCGAGCACACGGTGGTGAAGAGGATACGCTCCGCCGCCCGGCCCTGGTGGGTGGGGATGACGTGCTCGAAGCCGAAGATCTCCTGGACGGTGTCCCGGAAGCGGTACCAGGACCGGCTCCCGGCGTAGGCTTCGTCACCGCGCATCATCGCGGCCCACTGCTCGGCGCTCATGGCCGAGGTGCCGGAGTCGGTGAGGAGGTCGATGAGGACGTCCTCGCCCCGGAGCTTGAAGGCGTTGTAGCCCGCCTCCTCCAGGAAGTCCCGTCGCTCCCCGGGGGTGGTGAGCTTGATGGGCTCCACCACCTTGATGCGAAAGGGCTCGATGATGCGAGGCGTCACGCCCGGATCCCGGCCCGGTCGTCGCCCACCGACGTCTCGTCGTCCTGCCCCTCGGCGGCGTCCTGTCCGTCCGTCCGCGGCCCTTCGGTCATCCCCCGGGTGAGGAGGGCGGTGAGGAGGAGGATGAGGAGCACGCCCAACCCGGCGGTGGCGGCGTGTCGGAAGAGGGCGCCGCCGCCCACGCTCTGGAGGTTCTGGCGGGGGACGCCGGCGTAGACCCGCCACCCCAGATCCGGCAGATCCACCCGCCCCCAGACCCGGGCGGGGCCGTCGGCGTCGCGGGCCCGTGTGACGTAGGTCCGCTCCCCCCGGGGCTCCACGTCCACCGTCCCCGAAGGCAGCGGACGGCCCACCCAGCGTTCGGCGTCCACGGAGCGGGCCACCACCACGCCC
>CAKZOQ010000293.1 GCA_937136445.1 uncultured Gemmatimonadota bacterium | reverse complement strand
ACCCTCGCCAGGACGGCTCCGTGAACAAGCAGTGGCTCGACGGCATGTGGGACCACATGCGCGAGAAGTATGGCATCTACCTCCGCGTCCTGGAGGCGATCCCCGCGGACCGCTTCCATGCCCACCCCATCCCCCAGATGCGGACCCCCACCGAGCTCGTGGTCCATACCTCCGGGAGTATCGTGCGCGATACCGCACGGGGCGTGGCCTCCGGGGCCATCGAGAGCCCGGAGGGTGGCGAGGAGGCGGCGGTGGCCCGGCTGGACACGAAGGCTGGAGTTCGCTCGTACATGCTGGGAGCAGGCCGACGCAGCCATGGCCGGGGTGGGGGACGAAGAACTCGGCGCCGAGGTCGCAAATTCCTGGGGCATCCCGCTGAACGGGACCTTCGCCGTGCTGATCATCAACGAGGAGTTCCTGCACCACCGAGGTCAGCTCTACGCGTACGCGCGAGCCTGCGGCGCCGAGCCGCCCTTCATGTGGAGCTTCGAGGAAAATCCGGAGGGCTTCCGGCCGACGTCTCCGAGGTGAGCCGACTCGGTGCCTCGCTGGCAGGCCTGGGCTTCGTCTGGTCGGGCGGCGCGACGCTGTACCTTCTCCTTGTGGCCGCCGGACGCGGGATGACGACGGTGGTGACCCTCTCGGCGGCCTCCGGACCCCTGGCCGGCGGCCCGGCGCCCCTACCGCCGTCCCTCGCCACCGGAGACGGCGTCTGGATGACGGCGCTCCTCCTGGGCGTGACGCTGGTCTCCGCCGTCCCCTTCGGCGTCGCGCTCCGCCATCCCCGCGGACTCCGGGTGACGGCGTGGACGGTGGCGATGCCGCTCCTGGCCGTCTGCGTGCTCGGGGGCCTCACGGTGGGACTCTACTATCTGCCGACGGTCCTCCTGCTGGGGCTGGCGGGGTGGGTCGGGGGCGGCCAGTTTGGCGCCATGACGACTTCGCGCAGAGGCCTCATGGCCATGGCGTTCCTCCTGGTCGGACTTCCCGCCTGTTCCGGGGAGGACGCCGGCTCCACCTCCTCCGACGCCTCGGACGTGCCCGCCGCAGGTACCCCCGAGCTCCGGGCGGCGCTGGCCGACACCATCCTGGCTCGCACCGAGCGCCGCGAGGCCTGGTCGCCCCACAAACGCGAGCACTTCGACTTCGATCCCATGGAGGCCATGCGGGCCGTCCGGGACGACGTGGTGGCCGCCGACACCGAGGAGGAGCTCTTCTACGCCCTGGTCCGCATGAGTACCGCCCGCCGCGACCGGCACCTGGAGGTGGGTGTGGTGCCCGGCGGGCTCCAGGTACCGGACAGCGCCGGCCTGGATGTGGTGGGCGTCGATGACATCGAGCCCGCTCGGGCCCCCGTGCGGATCTTCCCGGACTACGCCATGGAGGGTGCGGCCTTCTTCGTGGGGGACCACGCCGCCGCCTCCGCCGACCTCCCGCCCATCGGGTCGCGGGTCGTGGCCGTCCACGGCATGGCGGTGGAGGACTGGTACGAAGCCGCCACCGCCTTCATGCGCCACTCCACCACCGCCGACCTCCGCTGGGAGCTGGCCGACGCCATGACACGGGCGACGGCCGTCTTCCCACCCGAGCTTCGTCCAGCCGGGCAGATCGAGCTCACCGTCCGCAACCCCGACGGGGAAGAGCACGCCTACACCCTCCCGGTTTCGCCCGTCGGCGAGCTCGCCTGGCAGGGCATCGGCGAGCCGTCCTACGAGGGCTTCGAGAGCCTCCTGAGCACGGTGACCTACGAGCTCCTCGCCGACCGGGATCGGCAGATCCTCGTCCTGATCTGGACGGGCTTCCGGGAGACCATGGTGGAGGACGTGGATCGCCTGGTGGACTTCGCCGCCGAGCAGGGCATGCTGAACTGGCCCCTCCTGGTGGACGTGACCCGCAGCGGCGGCGGATCCCGAGGCGCCTACGCCGTGCAGCGCCTCCAGTCCCGTCCCTTCAAGGTGACCTTCGGCAACCTCCGCATCAGCGACGTCACCGTGCCCTTCGTGGAGGAACGCCGGGCGGCCTTCGCGGCCCAGCGCCTGGAGGACGGCGGGGTGCCGGAGACCATCGACGACGGAAGCTGGCTCATGGAGTGGTTCGAGATGGACGTCATGCCCGCCGTGGAGCGCGGCGACGCCTACACCAACGACGTCCCCTTCAAGTCGGCTCATGCGCCCCGGGACTCGGACGGGATCCTGGAGCCGGCGCCGCTGCACTTCACCGGTCCCTTCGCCGTCCTCAGCGGGCCCTCGGGGGGCTCCCATCTGGACCAGTTCATCCACCAGGTGGTGGACAACGACCTGGGGCCGGTGGTGGGCCTGCCGCCCGGTGGCTACTCCAACACCTGGGAGTGGGAGGACATCCTCACCTACCCGGGCACCGACCGGCCGGTGGTGCGCTTCATGTGGAACATCGGCCACACCATCACCCCCGACGGCGAGATCGCCGAGGGCAACCCACCGGAGATCGACCGCCGGATCCCTCTGACGTCCGAAAACGTCCGTAGCTACTACGACCTCCTCCTGGAGGGGGCGCTGGAGGAGCTCGCCGAAGGGTGAGCCGGTGAGCGCCGGCCAGCCGCTCGAGCCGCCTGCCGGAGAGCCGCTGCCCGACGAACCGCCATCCGCCTCGGACGGCCCCCGCTTCGGGCTGGGCACCCAGGTCCTCCTGGGCATGATCGTCGGGTCCGTCCTGGGGGCCCTCCTGGGCGAACGGGCCGAGGTGCTCCAGCCGCTGGGCGACCTCTTCATCCGGCTCCTGGTCCTGGTGGCCATCCCGCTGGTCTTCTTCAACCTGCTGGCGGGGCTCACGGCCCTCGCCGACGTGCGCACCTTCGGTCGGCTCGCCGGCAAGATCATGAGCTACTACGTGCTCACCGATCTGGTGGCCATCTCGCTGGGGCTGGGCGCCATGGCCCTTCTCCGGCCGGGCGTGGGGATGCCCCTCACCGAATCGGTGGACGCCGCGGTGGGAGAGGTGCCGTCCATGGTGGACGTCCTCCTGGGGATGATCCCCACGAACGCCGTGGGTGCCTTCGTGGAGGGGAACGTGGTCCAGGTGGTGGTGCTGGCCGTCCTCCTGGGGGTGGCGACCCTCCTGCTGGGCGGGCCGGCGAGGGAGCGTCTGGCCCGGGTGTTCGACGACCTGGCGGAGCTCCTCCGCCGGCTGGTGGACCTGGTGCTCCTGGTGGCTCCCCTGGGCATCGGGGCCCTCATGGCGGTCACCGTGGGGCGCTACGGCGCCCAGCTCCTGGGGCCCATGGCCCGCTTCCTGGTGGGGGTCTGGGGGGCGCAGTTGGTGGTCTTCCTGGCGTACATGGTGCTGCTGCGCACCTTCACCGACCGGCGGCCGCTGCGCTTCCTGACGGAGACGGGTCCCCTTTGGGCCACCACCGCCGCCACGACCTCGAGCCTGGCGTCGCTCTCGGTGGGCCTGGAGATGGCCGAGAAGCTGGGGCTGCCGAGGAAGATCTACACCTTCACGCTTCCCCTGGGCGCCCAGCTCAACAAGGACGGCACGGCGGTGATGCTGGGGGCGGTGCTCCTCTTCACGGCGCAGGCGGCGGGAGTCTCCTTCGCGCCGGCGGCCTTCCTGAGCATCCTCCTGGTGGGGCTCCTCCTCTCCGAGGGCTCCGGCGGGATCCCGGGCGGGGGCTTCGTCATCGCGCTGATCTACGTCCAGGCCTTCAACCTGCCCATCGAGATCGCGGCCATCGTAGGCGGCATCTATCGACTCGTAGACATGGGGAATACCACGGTGAACATCATGGGCGACATGGTCGGCACGATCCTGGTCACCCGCTCCGAGGAGGGGCGCGCATGAACCCGGAGATCCGAGCCCTCTTCCCCGGCGCCACCGAACAGATCTACCTGGACGTGTCGGCGCGGGGGCTCGTCCCCGACCCGGTGCGGGAGGCGGCGGAGGCGCACCTGCGGGTGCGCCAGACCGTGGGCGGCGACAAGGAGGAGCTCCGGGCGGGGGTGGAGCGGGCCCGGAGCCTCTTCGCCGAGCTGGTGCACGCCGCGCCGGAGGAAGTGGCCCTCACCAAGAACGTGTCCGAGGGGCTGAACCTCTTCGGCGCGAGCCTCCCATGGAAGGCGAGGGACAACGTGGTGGTCTGCCCCGGGCTGGAGCACCCCAACAACATCTACCTCTGGTACAACCTCCAGGCGCGACGGGGGATCGAGGTGCGTACGGTGGAGGCCGAGGGCGGGCGGCTTCCGGTGGAGGCCATGGCCGCCGCCATGGACGGGCGGACCCGGCTGGTGACGCTTCCGTCCATCTCCTTCGCGCCGGGCTTCCGCTCGGACGTGGCGGGGGTGAGCGCCGCGGCCCGCGCGGTCGGGGCCCTGACCCTGGTGGACGCCGCCCAGTCGGTGGGCGCCGTGGCCACCGACGTGGACGCGCTGGGCATCGACGCGCTGGCGGTGGCTGCCCAGAAGTGCCTCCTGGGGTTGTACGGCACCGGCTTCCTGTACGTACGGCGGGCCGTGGCGGACGACCTCCTGCCCATCCACGTCGCCCGGTACGGCATCGACCTGGACGGGGCGCACGAGACGGCCTTCTCCCAGGGGGAGCTCCGCTACCGGCCCGGGGCCCTCCGCTTCGACCTGGGCAACTTCAACTACCTGGGCGCCGCCGCGGCGGGGGCGGCGCTGGAGTTGCTCCTGGGGTGGGGGATGGAGTCGGTGGAGGCCCACCTGTGCAGCCTCGCCGCGCGCCTGGCCCAGGGATTCCTCGAGCTGGGGCTCCCGGTGGCCGGCGGCGCTCCGGGACCGCACCTGGCGCACATCGTCTCGGTGGGGCGGAGCGGGGGCGGGCGGCACTACACCGCCGACGATCCGGCCATGAACGCCCTCCACCAGCACCTCATCGACGCCGGCGTCCGGCACTCCATCCGGAGCGGCGTCCTGCGCTTCTCGGTGGGGGTCTACAACGACGCGGACGACATCGACCGGGTCCTGGAGCTGGCTGGAGCGTGGGCCGAGGCGTCCGGCCGGGATCCGGAGGCCGCCGGGTAGGGTCCCTCCGCTACACCCCCACCCCCGGGCCCCGCGCCCGGGCCAGCGCCTCCACGTAGCTCCGCACCGCCTCGAGCTGTCCCGCGCCGTCCAGCCCGGCCTCGTGGACCACGTGATGGCCCGCGCCGCTCCCCAGGTAGTGGCCCTTCCGGAAGGGGTGCAGGGTGTGGGCGAGACCCAGGTCCGAACGGATCCAGCGGTACATGGTGGGCAGGGTGAAGTCGGTGACGCCCATGGCCTCGTGTACCCGGTCCCGGGGGAGGATCTCTTCTTGCTCCTCGGCGCTGAGCGCGTTGAAGAGCTCCGGAGAGGTCACGTGGTACACGTCCAGTTCGATGCCCTCCTCGCGGAGGGTGGGGAGGGCGCCCTGGACGAAGGCGTAGGTCACCGCCGAGCCCTGGAGGATGACCGTGCCGTCTCGTCGCCGGCCCTCGGCGGCGGCCACCAGGCGGTAGA
>CAKZOQ010000292.1 GCA_937136445.1 uncultured Gemmatimonadota bacterium | reverse complement strand
AAGGCGCTCCAGGGTTGCCGTGGTCATGCGTTCTCCGGATCTACCCGACGGTCCGATCGACAGGGACATGAACCGTGCCGACGTCGGTGGCTTCGGATGCCTCCGGGGGTATCTCTCCCGGTGGGCAAGGAAAAATTTGGGGGAAAGATGCTAAATGTGGTCGATCTTCCCCTGCCAGTCCACCGACGCCACGGTGGCCAGGTTGAAGACATCCGGGAGGGTGCAACCCCGCTGGAGGACGTGGACCGGCTTGCTCATCCCGAGGAGGACCGGGCCGATGACACCGGCGCCGCCGAGCCTGCCCAGAAGCTTGTAGGTGGCGTTGGCGGCGGTGAGGTTCGGGAACACCAGGACGTTGGCCGGCCCGCTCAGGTGGCTGAAGGGGTACACCTGCCGGAGCTTCAGGGCATCCACCGCCGTATCGGCCTGCATCTCCCCGTCCACCTCGAGCTCGGGGTCGGACTCCCGCACCAGCCGGGCTGCTTCGGCCACCTTGTCGGACTTCGGGTGGCGGGCGGATCCGAAGTTCGAGAAGGAGACCATGGCGACCCGGGGGACGATGCCCAGATCCCGGACGAAGTTCGCCGTCTGGAGCGCGATGTCGGCGAGGGTACGGGCATCCGGGTCGATGTTCACCGTGGTGTCCGCCAGGAAGAGGAGCTCCTGGTTGGGGAAGGCCAGCATGTAGAGGCCCGAGACCTTCCGTACGCCCTCCGCAGAACCCACCACCTCCAGCGCCGGGCGGAGAATCTCGCCGTAGTTGGCCTCGATGCCCGCCACCATGGCGTCCGCCTCGCCCTTCTCCACCATGGAGGCGGCGTAGTAGACGGGCTTGTACAGATTCCATCGGGCCTCGGAGAGCGTCAGCCCCTTGCGGCCCCGCTTCTCGAAGAGATGTGCGGCCCAGCTCCGTCGCCGTTCGTCCTCCTCGGCGGCGTAGACGATCTCCACACCGTCCAGCGAGACCCCCAGAGCCTCCGCCTTCTCCTGCACCCGCGGGGGACGCCCCAGGAGGATGGGGCGAGCCACGCCCTCCTCCACGAGCTGTGCGGCGGCGCGGATCACCACGTTGTTGTGGCCCTCGGGGAAGACCACCCGGGCGGGGCGGGTGCGGGCCCGGTCCATCAACTGGCGCATGACCTCCTGTCCCGGACCCAGGCTGGCCCGCAGCTCATCCCGGTATTCGTCCAGGTTCACCTGCACCCGCGCCAGTCCCGTCTCCATGGCGGCTCGGGCCACCGCCGGTGCTACGTAGAAGAGGACGCGCTGGTCGAAGGGCTTGGGAATCAGATAGTCGCGGCCGAAGGTGAGGTCGGAGCCTTCGTAGGCACCGCGCACGGCCTCGGGCACCTCCTCCCGGGCCAGCTCGGCCAGTGCCCGGGTGGCGGCCAGCATCATCTCGTGGTTGATGCCCCGGGCGCGCACGTCCAGCGCTCCCCGGAAGATGAAGGGGAACCCCAGGACGTTGTTCACCTGGTTGGGGTAGTCGGAGCGACCGGTGGCGATGATGGCGTCGTCCCGGACCTCCAGCACGACCTCCGGATCGATCTCGGGGTCGGGGTTGGCCAGAGCAAAGATGATGGGATCCCGGGCCATGGAGCGCACATCCTCCCGGGAGAGGACCCCCCCGGCGCTCAACCCGATGAAGACGTCGGCGCCCTCCATGGCCTCGGCCAGCGTGCGCAGCTCGGTATCTCGGGCGAAGGGCTCCTTGTACTCGTTCATGTCCTCGGTCCGCCCCTCGTAGATCACCCCGTCGCGATCGGTGAGGAGGATGTTCTCCTTCGGGATGCCCAGGCGCTCCAGGTGGGCCGCGGTGGAGAGGGCCGAGGCCCCGGCTCCGCTGAACACCACCCGAACCTCGTCCAGCTCCTTATCGACGAGCTCCAGCGCGTTGAGGAGGGCGGCGCCGGCGATGATGGCCGTGCCGTGCTGGTCGTCGTGGAAGACGGGGATGTCCAGGCGCTCCTGCAGGGTCCGCTCGATGACGAAGCACTCCGGAGCGGCGATGTCCTCCAGATTGATCCCGCCGACGGTGGGCTCCAGTAGCTCGCAGAAGCGGATGACGTCATCCGGGTCCTCGGAGGCCACCTCGAGGTCGAAGACGTCGATGCCGGCGAAGCGCTTGAAGAGGACGCCCTTCCCCTCCATGACCGGCTTGGCCGCCAGAGGTCCGATGTTGCCCAGACCCAACACCGCCGTCCCGTTGGAGACCACCGCCACCAGATTCCCCCGAGCGGTGTAGCGGAACACGTCCGCGGGGTTCTGGTGGATCTCCCGGCAGGGTTCGGCGACCCCCGGCGAGTACGCCAGGGAGAGGTCGCGTTGGGTGGAGACCGACTTGGTGGGGACCACCTCGATCTTCCCGGGACGACCCTCCTCGTGATACTCGAGGGCGTCGCGTCGCTGATTCTTGGCCATGGTGCCTTGGCTTCGCAGGGGGGGATGGGGCATCGATGATGGACGAGTCCGTCAGACCATGTCAAACCTCACCCCGGCCCCTACATTTCGCGTCCACGGCCTCCACCCGCCGGACGCCGTCCGTGACGACCCACGCTGGGGGACCCCATCCCGACGCCGCACCGCCCGTTCCCTCCCCACCGCCCCACCGGGGGCGCGGAACGCCGGCGTCGCACGATCCCGGATGCGGCCGCCCGGACGCCCGGATGGCTTCCCGTCGTACTGCTCCTTCTCTCCCTCGCCCTTCCCGGCGAGCTGTCCGCCCAGGACATCCCGGCGCCCACCGTCTGCCCCCAGGGACGCATCAGCCAGGTCTTCATCGACAACCACTCGGTCTTCGACGTGGAGGAGCTGGGGGAGGATGTGCCGTGGAGCTGGGCCTACCGCGTGGTGAACGCCCTCCACATCCGCACCCGGGCCTCCTTCATCCGCGACGAGCTCCTCTTCCGGGAGGGCGACTGCTACGAACCCTTCCTCCTGGAGGACTCCGGTCGACTGCTCAGGGCCCACCCCTTCCTGGCCCACGCCGACGTCTACGCCGTCGCGCCCGAAGAGGGCGAGCGGCACGTGGTGGTGGACACACGGGACGAGTGGACCACCCAGGTGGATCTGGGCGTCTCCTTCGACGACGGTGTCCGCTTCGAAGCGCTGGAGGTCACCGAGGAGAACTTCCTCGGTCGTGGCATCCTCATGGAGGGATTCTTCCGGGAGCAGCGGGAACGGAAGGATCTGGGCCTGCGGGTGGCGTCTCCGCGGCTCCTGGGCACCCGGATGGACGGTTCGCTGGCGGTGGGCTCCACCCGGGCAGGCAACCTCGTCGTCCAGTCGCTGGAGTACCCCTTCGTGGGGGAGGCTGGGCGGGTGGCCATGCGGCAGCTCTATCTGCGGAGGGACGAGATCTTCCCCTACTCCCTGGCCGGCACCACCGCCGGGGAGGAAGGAGACGGCTCCTTCACCCACCTGGCCCTCCCCTTCCGCGACGAACGGGTGGAGCTCAGCGTGGGGGGACGTCTGGGGCAACCCGGCAACCTGACCTTGCTGGGCATGGCGCTGACGCGGGAGACCCTGGAGTACCGGGGCTTTCCGGGCAGCGTGGAGGCCATCCCGGACAACGACTTCGCCGCCGGGCAGCCCGCCCCTGAGGAGCTCCGGAGTCCGTTGGCCCGCCAGGCGCGACCCGCCAGCACCACCCGCCTCCACTTCCTCCTGGGCCAGCGCAATCTGCGCTTCCTCCAGGTCCGGGGGCTCGACGCCCTGGACGGGGAGCAGGACCTCCAGCTCGGCACCGACCTGGGCCTCACCATCGGGCGCAGCGTGGACGTCCTCACCGCCTCCGGCATCGAAGCCTCCGACGATCTCTATACACGCTTCCGGTTCTTCCTCGGCGCCGACCCGGGTACCTCCTTCGTCTTCCTGAACATGGGGCTCCAGGCCCGGCAGATCGTCTCGGATCCCCTGGGAGAGGACGGCTGGCGCGATGTGCTGGCCGAGGGAGACCTCTATGGCTACATCCGATCTCGCCGCGTTCCCCGCCACACCTTCTTCGCCCGGGTCTCCGGGGCGGGGGGCTGGCAGATGCGCACGCCCTTCCAGCTCACCCTGGGCGGTCGTGCGTCGGTACGGGGGTACGGGCTGGAGGACTTCCCCGGAGGCCGTCGGGTCCTCGCCACCCTGGAGGACCGGGTGTTCCTGGACTGGCCGGCCCCCGATCTCGTGGACGCCGGGCTCTCCCTCTTCGTGGACGTGGGTCGGGTCTGGCCCGGCGACATCCCCTACGGCGTGGACTCGGGCTGGCGGGCGGCGGTGGGCGGTGGCCTCCGGCTGGGCTTCCCTGCGGCGTCCCGTGGGGTCGCGCGCCTGGACGTGGCCGTTCCCCTCACCCGGGAGAGCGGTCGGGGACCCGTCTTCCGTCTGACCCTGTACGAAGTGCTGGGCCTCACCACCGGCTTCTTCGATCGTCAGATGGAGCGGAGCCGACGGGTGACGGTAGGTCCGGACAGCTTCACCCGGGACCGCCGATGACCCTCCGCTGTCACCCCCGGCCATGAGCGCCCCCTCGCTGGAGAGCCGAGTCCACCAGGAAGAGATCCTGGACGGGGAGGATCTCGGCCCGGCGGAGCTCCATCACTCCCTCCGACAGGTGGACGCGGTGAACCGGTGGCTCGGCGGCGACCGCTCCCTCCGCAGCGCGCTGGCGGACCTCCGCATCCCCGCTCGTCGCCTCACCCTCCTGGACGTGGGTGCAGGCAGCGGACGGACGCTGAGGCGCCTCCTGTCCTGGGGGCGTCGCCCGGGGGCCGACTGGCAGGGCGTGGCGCTGGACCGGAGCGAGGCGGTGGTGGCGGTGGCCCGGGGCCTCGGCGGCGACGTCGGAGACCAGGCGTCCCCGAGTCCTCCGGAGACGGAGACCCTCCGGTGGGTTCGGGGCGATGCGCTCCATCTCCCCCTGCCCGACGGCGCGGTGGACGTGGCCCTCTGCACGCTGACCCTGCACCACTTCCGGAACGAGGACGCGGTTCGGCTGCTCGAGGAGCTGGCCCGGGTGGCGCGGATCCGGGTGGTGGTGAGCGACCTGGAGCGGGGGCGAGCCGCCTGGTGGGGCGCCCGACTCCTGGCTGCCACCGTCTGGCGGGGAAACCGCATCACCCGCCACGACGGCCCGCTGTCGGTGCGACGGGCCTTCACGATGGAAGAGCTCCGTGCACTCGGCACCCGGGCCGGCCTCGGATCGGTCCGCGTCCGTCGGCACCACCCGTGGCGCCTGGCCATGGTGGGGGATCCATGAGCCGCGCCATTCCGGACTCGCCGGAGATCCTGGTGGTGGGGGGCGGCCCGGCCGGGAGTACCGTCGCCGGACTTCTGGCCCGTCGGGGTCGCCGCGTCCTCCTGGTGGATCGCGCCACCTTTCCCCGTGCCAAGCCCTGTGGAGAGTGCCTGAATCCAGGCGCCGTGGCGGCGCTGGACCGTCTGGGCCTCCGGGCGACGGTGGAGGCGCTGGACCCGGCGCGCCTCTCCGGGTGGTCCGTGGGGGGGCGGTGGGCCTCCGCCGAAGCGGAGTTCGGGTCGGGCATCCACGGCCTCGGCCTGGCCCGGAGCCGCCTGGACGCCGCGCTCCTCGAGGAGGCCCGTCGCCGGGGCGTCGAGGTCCTGGAGGGGGTGCGGGTGGAATCGGTGGATTCCGCGGCGGAGGGCGACTGCTCCAGGCCCCCGAGGCCACGCGTCCGACTCCGACTCGGCGACGAGATCCACGAGCTCCGACCCCGTGTCGTGGTGGGAGCGGACGGGCTCCGCTCCCGGGTGGCGCGGTCCCTGGGGCTGCTGGCCGACGGAGCTCCGTCGGGTGGAGGTGGGCGCATCTCCCTGACGGTGCGGGTCCGCTGGGACGACGGCGGCGCACCTGGGTCCCCCCGTCGGCGCGGGCGCCTCCGGGTCCGGGACGGGGTGACGGTGGGCCTGGCGCCGGTGCGCGCCGCCCACGCCGGGGCGCCCGGGGAGGGCAACCTGAGCGTGGTGGTGGAGGCCGCACGCCATGGAGCCCATGCGGGCGCGGACCCCCTGGGTCTGGTCCAGGGGGCGCTTCTGCGGGCCCTCCCGGAGGAGCGGCTGCACATCGTGGACGGCCCCTGGGCCTCCGGGTCCTTCCGCCGCCCGGTCCAGCGGTGCTGGGCTCCCGGCGTGGTGCTGGTGGGGGACGCCGCTGGATACTTCGACCCCTTCACCGGCCAGGGGATCTACCGGGCGCTCCGATCCGCCGAGCTCGCCGCCCCGGCGGTGGACGCGGCCCTGGCCGATGCCGCGCGGTCCAACGCCTTCCTGGCCGACTACGGGCGACGGTGGGCGGAAGAGGTGACGCCGGGGCGCCGCGTCCAGAAGGTGGTGGACGCCGTGATGCAGCGCCCCTGGCTCCGGGAGCCGGCGCTGACGCTCCTGGGGCCCCGCAGTCTGGCGTCCATCATCCGTATCACCGGAGACCTCCTCCCCATATCATCCCTCTGGTCGCTTTCGGGAGTACCCGATCCCCGACCGCCATCCACCCATCGACCGGCCTGACCGGACGTCGTTACCGCCCCCCCCGCTGGAGCCCCGATGTACACACTGGACGAGCAGAGCTGCCGCGCCGATCCCGACGTCGCCTTCCAGGTCGCCGCCGACGTGGAGGGCTGGCCGGACATCCTGCCCCACTACCGCTGGGTCCGCTTCCAGGAGAAGGAGGGCTTCGCCGACGGCATCGTGGAGATGGCCGCGTGGCGCCACTTCGGTCCGGTGGGCTGGCCCACCTGGTGGGTCTCGGAGATGGAGCACGACGCCGAGGCCCGGGTCGTCCGCTACCGGCACATCGACGGCATCACCACGGGCATGGACGTGGTGTGGAAGGTGGAGACCGAAGGCGAGGGTAGGGTGAAGCTCAGCATCGTCCATGAATGGGACGGGCCATCGTGGCCCCTGATCTCGGGAATCGCCGCAAACTGGGTCATCGGACCCCACTTCGTGAGCCACATCGCCGGCCGCACCCTGGCCGGCGTGGCCCGCGCGGCCGAAGCCCGGAGCTTGGCCTCGTGAGCGCCCCGCGACGGGTGGTGCTCAGCGGGCTGGGGCCCGTCACCGGAGCGGGCATCGGCCGGGAGCCCTTCTGGGAGGGACTGCACCGCGCCGAGTCGCCGGCGGAGCTCATCACCCGCTTCGACGCGTCCCCCTTCCGGAGCCGGGTCGCCGTCCACGTCCCGGACTTCGAGCCCACGGACTTCATGGACGCCAAGCGGGCCAGTCGCCTGGACCGCTTCGCCCAGTTCACCATCGCCGCCGGGCGTCTGGCGCTGGAGGATGCCGGGCTGGATCCCTCCTCGGTGGATCCGGAGCGCGGCGCCATCCAGATGGGCTCGGCGCTGGGGGGGCTGGCCCACGGCCAGGACGAGATGGCCCGCTTCCTGGCCGACGGTGCCCGAGCGGTGGACGTGCGCCTGGCCACCACCGTCTTCTGCGGGGCGGCGAGCTGTCAGACCGCCATCGAGTTCGGCTTCACCGGCCCCAACTCCACCAACGCCATGAGCTGCGCCTCGGGTACCATCGCCGTGGGCGACGCCTTCCGTCTCATCCGGGACGGCGGGGCGGACGTAGCGCTGGCGGGAGGGATCGAGGCCCCCCTCGCTCCTCTCTCCTTCGGATCCTTCTCCCTGATCCGGGCCATGAGCAAGCGGAACGACGATCCCGGGGCCGCCTGTCGTCCCTTCGACGCGGGACGGGACGGATTCGTCATGGGCGAGGGCGCCTGCGTCGTCGTCCTGGAGGAGCGCGACCGGGCGCTGGCACGGGGTGCGCCCATCTACGCCGAGATCACCGGGTACGCCGTCACCAACGACGCCTACCATATGACGGCGCCCCACCCCGAGGGCACCCAGGCCGCGGCAGCCATGCGGGGCGCCCTGGCCATGGCGGGGCTGGCGCCCTCCGAGGTGGATCACGTGAACACCCATGGATCGTCCACGCCCCTCAACGACTCCACCGAGAGCCAGGCCATCCGGACCGTCCTGGGCGAGTCCGCCGACTCCGTGCCCGTCACCGGGACCAAGCCCTACCACGGTCACGCCCTGGGAGCCTCCGGCGCCATCGAGGTGGCGGTGGCGGGATTGACCCTCACACGGGGGTGGATCCCGCCGGTGCTGAACCTGGAAGAGCCGGGCGAAGGGTGTGACCTGGACTACGTGGAGGGCGATGGCCGGGAAGCGACGGTGCGCACGGTGCTGAGCAACTCCTTTGGCTTCGGGGGGATCAACGCCGCGTTGGTCCTGGTGGCGCACCCCGCCTCCGTCGGCACCGACACGACGGGAGGGGCGGCCCGGGGAGGCGCAACGGCCTGATGCACCTGGAGGCGCTGCTCTTCCTGCCGGTGCTGGGACTCGCCGCCGGGGTGGACCTCTACTTCACCCTCCTCACCCTGGGGGTGGTGTCCCTGATCGGGTGGGGGGCGGGCCCTCCAGGAGCCGTCGCCGACCTGGGTTCGGTGGGGGTCATGATCGTCACCGGTGCCTTCTACCTGGCGGAGCTCACCGCGGAGCGACGCTTGGTCAGCTCTCTGGTGTGGAATGCCCTCCACGCCATCATCCGGCCGCTGGCCGGGGTCCTCCTGGCGCTCCTGGTCCTCGACGGGGCGCCTACCTCCCTCCTCCTGGTGGGGGCGCTGGGTACCGCCCTCCTGGCCTCGCTGGCCCATGCCACGGCCACCGGCGGCTCCCTCCTCCTTCGCCTCACCCCTTCGGC
>CAKZOQ010000291.1 GCA_937136445.1 uncultured Gemmatimonadota bacterium | reverse complement strand
AGGGGTGGATGACGACGTTCACCCGGTCCAGCTTGGCCCGCTCCTCCGGGTCCGTGAGGAGTAGCTCCGCCCACCGAAGCACGTGGCTGGTGGAGCTCACCTCGTTGGCGTGCTGCCGGGCCGAGTAGACCACCGTGGGCTTCCAGGTGGTGGCCTTGGCCAGCGACCAGTGGCTGGCCTCCAGGGCCGGCATCAGCTCCAGCGCCCAGATGTCCCGGCCCAGGTAGGACTGGCCGGCCCGGTACATGCGGGCCTCCGGGAAGGTGGCGGCCATCTTCGCCAGGATGGTGTGACCCTCGTCCGGAGGGATGGGCGTCTCCCACTGGACCAGCCGGTCCCCCTGGTGGCTCCACCCGTCGGGGAGGAGCGCCCGCCAGTCCGGCGGTGGCGCCGGTCGACCGTTGGGCGCCAGGAACGCGGTGCGGCGGGACGCGGGGGCCTCCTCGTGCGTCCACTCCGCCCACACCTCCAGCGTGTCCAGGCCGGAGAAGGACAGCGCCTCGGGGTAGAGGCCGGCTCCACGGAGCGCTTCCACCTCCGCCAGGACCGCCTCCACCTGGGCGGCGGAGATCATCCGCTCGTCCACCGTCAGGGGGCGGGCGTGCTCCACGAGGGAGTCCCGCATGTCGGCGTCGGTGTCCACCGGCACCCGGAGGGCCAACCGGGAAAGGCCGCTTCCGTCGGGTCGGACGCGGGCCTGCCGGGCGGAGGGCCGTTCCACATCGATGCGGGGGATGTCCAGGCGTGCTTCCCCGCTGGCGCCGGAGCCGTCCTCCCAGGCCACCACCACCGCCGGTCGGGAGGTGGCGAAGCCGGTGAGGTGGACCCGGCCGGAGGGAGGTTCGCCGGCCCGGGGGCGCATCACGGGAAGGACGCGCCCGGGAAAGTCGAGCTCCTGGCCCCGGCTGTTCCGGCCCAGCAGGTCGAAGAACTCCAGGGTGCCGAAGTAGACCTCCTCGTGGATGGCGTCGAGGGGGGCGTGGATCTCGTTGTCGATGCCCAGGCGGTAGTCGGGCTCGCTCATGGACAGCTCCACCCGCAGCTCTCCGAAGAAGGGCGCGTCGGCGTCGCCTCCCCGGGGCAGCCCGTCGTGCCGATCCATGACGTAGTCGTACGCCGCCGGGAGGACCTCGGCCTGCCAGTGGTCCCAGAAGGCCTCGGGGTCGGTACGGATCCGCCCGTCCGCCACGGTCTCGCCGCCGACCTCGGCGCGGAGCCACCCGGTGGTCACCCGAACCTGCTCGTAGTCCTCGAACCGGTCCATGTAGGGGCGGAGGACCATGTGGGGCTCGAAGCTCTCCCGGAGGAGCTCGCTGCCGGCGGTGTCGGCAGCCACCACGGTGTAGGTGGGCCCTTCCTCCGTCATGCGGAAGTCGATGTCGGAGAGATCCAGCCCCAGATCGCGGGTCCAGACCTCGTCCACCGGGAAGATCTCGTGGAGCCACCGGAGGGGCGTCTGGATCGCCTGCTGGGGCCACTCCTCCGGAGGCTCGTTGGTCCGGAAATCCACGCGTACCGAGGCCAGGCGGCCGGCCTCGCGCAGCTCCGCCAGGCGGGGCTGCACCACCTCGGTGAGCCAGGAGTAGCCCTGCTTGAAGGCGCTGAGGACCCGGACGTCGGTGGCGTCGGGGTCGGCGCCGGCCTCCAGGAGGAGGGTCCGGACCTCGCCGGCCAACGCGGCGCGGAGCTCCGGTGGCTCGCTGAGGCGGGCCTCCAGGACCACGGCGGCCCCCGGCGTCACGGCAGGGAGGACCTCGTCGCGGATCCGGGTGCGGAAGATGTCCACCTCCCAGGGAAGCTCCAGCGTCTCCTCCCGGACGGTGGCGGCTCGCTGGACGTCGCGGTCGTCCACCACCACCCGGAGGTCGGGGGCACCCAGGGTGGCGGCACGTTCCTGGACCACCGCTTGAAGCGACGGGTCCGCCTTCTCCACCGACACCAGCACCTGCGCTGCCGCCAGGTCGCGTCCGGCGAG
>CAKZOQ010000290.1 GCA_937136445.1 uncultured Gemmatimonadota bacterium | reverse complement strand
CGGGGGTGTGGGCATCCGTCCTCGTGTATACCTTCGCCAGGCTCCCTCGTCCACCCGGTGGTCCACGGCCGCCTCCCGGTCCACCCGGTCCGGTGCGAGGTGGAGCAGGAGCGAGGTCTCGAACTCCCCGGCGTGCTCGATGGCCGGGTCGCCCTCCAGGAGGTCCGTCACGTCGATCTGGTACAGGTCGTACACCCGCGTCACCGACTCCGAGGAGAGCGCCATCAGGAGTGCCTCCAGGTGGGGCTCGTAGCGGTGGGCCGTCACCAGAATGAACTCCCGGACGCCGTGCCGCTCCCACCGCCCCAGGAGTTCGTTCACCGAGCGGTGCAGGGTCTTCCGCCCCAGACCGACGCTCCCCGGGCGGGGATCCCCGGCGGCGATGACGCCGTAGGAGAGGACCGGGGCCCGGAGGAGTCCCAGCGTGCGGGAGACCTCCGCCACCACCCGCTCGGCCACCAGGGTGTTGGCACCCAGGGGCAGGTGGGGGCCGTGCTGCTCCAATGCGCCCACCGGAATCATCAGGCGCGGATCGTCGTCCAGGACCTCTCTCACCGCCGGCCAGGCGAGCTCGTCCAGACCGTATGACCTCAACCGAGACCTCCTCTTCCGTAATGCGCGACCATGCGTGGGTGGGACCCCTCTGCGCCGTCGTGGTTCTGGGGTTGTGGTCCGCCGGGTTTGCTGTGGGGTGGCTCCCCCTGGCGGCTGCGGGGGTGGTGGCGGGGGCGGTCCTCGACCCCAGGAGTTCCCTCGTCCGACGCCTCGCCCTGGGCATCCTCCTGGTGGCCATCGTGGCGGCCTTCCACGCCCATCGCCAGGTCGATGTCGTGGAGCAGGAGTGGTCCACCTACTGGAGCGAGCGGGAGGACGAGGTGGGCCGCCAGCTCAACGAGGCCCTGCAATCTCTCCTGGACGACGGCGAGCAGGCGGCGACGCGGTTGGGGGAGCTGGGGAGCGAGCCCGGCGCCCTCCCCGACCCACGGGACCTCACCGAGCTGCGGGAGCGGCACGGGGTGACGGCGCTGGCCCTCTACGACAACGACGGGGAGCTCCGGGTCTGGGACGGGGTGCACCGGGGGCCCGTTCCGGAGCCCGTCCAGCTCGGAGGACTCCGGTACGCCTACGACGAACGCCCCCTCTTCGGCTACCTCTACGTCACCGCCAGCGCCGATGGGGTGGGGACCGCGGTGGCGGCCTTCCTCCTCCGCACCGATCTGCCCGGAAGCCTGGCCGCCGACGCTCAGGACTTCGCCTCCCGCTTCCGACGGGACGTAGGTGAGGAGATCCGGCTCTTTCCGGTGCCGTTGGCGAAGGGGCAGGGAGGCTGGGAGCTGGAGGTGGACGGACGGGTCCTGGTCTCGGTCGTGCTGGAACCGCCCCAGCCCTCCACCCGCTCCGCCGAACTCCTGGACGGATGGCAGCGTGGGGTGTTCGCGCTGACGCTCCTGGCCTGGCTCCTCCTGTCGGTGGGGGCACCGGCCGGCTGGTCGCACTCCCTCCTGGCAGGCGGCGCGCTCCTCGTCCTGGCGGCCACGGTGCCATTGCCTCCGGCAGGGGTCGTGGCCGACGCGGTGGTGAGGCCCTCGGTGCGCCTGCCGGGGGTAGGGGCCCTCGCCGTGGGGCGGCTGGCCCTCCTTGCCGCCGCCCTGGTCACGGCGGTGGCCGTCCTGCCCCATCGGAACCGCCGGCCGAGCCCGGTGGTGGTGGGGCTCGTGGTGGCGGGCGCCGCTCCCGTCGCCGGCGTGGCGTTCCAGGCGGTGGCCACGCCCTCGGTCCTGGGGGAGGCCGCGGGGAGCTGGGTAACCTTCCAGGCGCTGTCGGTCCTGGCCCTGGCGGCCGTCCTGGGTCCGGTGCTCTCCCGCAGTCGGACGCGGCGACCGCGGGCCGGACACGTGCTGGGGGGCGCCGGGGGGGCGGTGGCCCTGGCCCTCCTCGTGGGAGCGTGGGTGCGGTACGTCGGGGTTCCTCCCGTCCTGACCGGAGCGCTCTGGGGGCTTCCTGCCTGGTGGGTCGCCCGAGGGCTGGGTGGGGAGTCCCGCTGGACCCGCCCCCTCCTCTCGTGGTCGCTCGCGGTGGTCCTCGCCGGGACCTTCCTGGTGCCTCTGGCGTGGGGGGAACGGGTGGAGGCGCGCCGTGACGCGGCGGAGGCGCGCCTCCAGCGGCTCCTCGCTCCCTCGGACCCCGAGCTCGAGGCGGACCTGTCGTCGATGGCCGAGGCGGTGCGGGTCCTGGAGGCCAACGGCGCCGACGGGGTGGAGCTGCTGTACGGGGCGCTGCGACGGAGCGGATTCGCCGAGGCGGGCCACCCCGCCTGGCTCAGCCTCTGGTCTCCGGCTGGGGTGCCGCAGGAGGAGCTCCGCGTGGGGACCGGGCCGAACCGTCCTCCGGCGGCGGCCGATGCGGTGACGCTCCCACGAGAATCCGGCGCGCGCATCCTGGCCTACGATCGGGACGACGCCCGCTACGTCCTCCGCGTGCCTCTCCGGAATGGTCGGAGCTTCACGGCCGCGGCTCCGCCCTTCCGCGAGACCGAGCTCCGTTCGGCGCTGAGCCCGCTCCTCATGGGGGAGCCCCGGACCAGCGATCCGCTGACCCTCATCCCCCTGGAGGAGGAGGGCGAGGCGCCGGCCACGGACGTGGTGAGGTGGACCCGGTCGGCGGGTGGGTGGCGGGCGACGACCCGGGTGCGGTACCCCGGTGCGGCCTACGAAGCCCAGGTCCTGGTGGGCCTGCCCGGCCTGGGGCTGGCGGTGGCCCGGGGGACCCTCCTGATCCTGCTGGATGGCGTGCTCGTCCTGCTCTTCTGGGGGCTGGGACGGTCGCTTCTCCGGGAGGTGGGTCCGCCTCGGCCGGCCCTTCGGGGACTGGTCATCTCCTTCCGGGCCCGCGTGACCCTGGCTCTCTTCGGGTTCTTCGTCCTGGCCAACGCCCTCTTCGGGACGCTGGCCTACCGGACGATCGATCGGGCGTCGCAGCGCGCCGCGGAGGTCCTGGCGGAGCGGGTCGCCGAGGACGCCGCCGGCTGGTACTTCGAGGAGAGTGGCGCCATGGAGCTCCTTGCCCGCCGGGTGGGGGCCGAGCTCCT
>CAKZOQ010000289.1 GCA_937136445.1 uncultured Gemmatimonadota bacterium | reverse complement strand
ACATGCTCTGGGCAGGGGTGGGATTCGTCCTCCTCATCGGGTGCGTCAACATCGCCAACCTCATGCTCGCCCGGGCCCAGACCCGCACGGGCGAGGTGGCCACGAGGCTCGCGCTGGGCGCCGGACGGAGGCGGGTGGGAGCGCAGGCCCTCACCGAGGCGGTGGTGATGGGGGTGCTGGGCGGTCTCTTGGGGCTTCTCGTGGGGTGGGCGGGGATCGAGATGCTCACGCGCCTCGGTGCCGCCGACCTTCCGCGCGGCCAGGAGATCTCGCTGGACGGCGCCGTCGTGCTCTTCACCCTGATCCTGGCGGTGGGCGCCGGCGTCCTCTTCGGCGCCATCCCCATGGTGCAGTTGATGCGCGGCGACCTGTCCCCGGTCTTCCGCACCGAGAACCGGAGCGGCACGGCGAGCCGCCGGGCCGTCGTGCTCCGCAACGGACTGGTCATGAGCCAGGTGGCACTGGCCTTCGTCATGCTCATCGGCGCGGGGCTCATGCTCCTCAGCTTCCGGGCGGCGCTGAGTGTGGACCCGGGCTTCGAGCCGGAGGGTGTGGTGACGGGGTTCGTCTCGCTTCCCGCCACACGGTATCCGGACGGCGACGCCCGGCGTCAATTCTGGGATCGCCTCCGCCAGGAGGTGGGCGCCCTCCCTGGTGTGGAGCGGGTGGGCCTGACCAGCTCCCTCCCCTTCTCCGGGAACAACTCCAGCAGCGTCATCGCGCCCGAGGGCTACGTACCCCGGCCGGGGGAGTCGCTCCTGAGCCCTCGTCAGTCCGTGGTGAGTCCGGGCTTCTTCGATGCGCTGGGCATCGAGATCGTCGAGGGCCGCGCGTTCGACCTCCAGGACGGGCCCGAGGCGAGCCAGGCCATCATTCTGGATCGGTGGTTGGCGGACCGCTACTGGCCGGATGGGGACGCGCTGGGCCGACGCATGGTCTACGGCGCCATCCCCGGTCAGGACTCCATCCCCGACGACGCGTTGTGGACCATCGTCGGCGTGGTGGAGACCATCAAGCACAACGACCTCACCGCCCCCGAAGCGGAGCATGTGGGGGCCTACCACTTCCCGGTGGCCCAGGCGTCCCGGAGTTTTCTCACGCTGGCTGCCCGGGCCCGCTCCGGCGATGCCGAGGCCCTCACTCCGGCCATCCGCGACGTCCTCGCCGGGCTGGACCCGGAGCTCCCCTTCTTCGGTGTCCAGACCATGGAGTCCCGCATCCAGGAGTCGCTGGCCCAGCGGCGGATCCCGCTGGTCCTCCTCGGGGTCTTCGCCGGGGTGGCCCTCTTCCTGGCGGTGGTGGGCATCTACGGGGCGCTGGCCTACAGCGTGAACCAGCGGGTCCGGGAGATCGGCATCCGGATGGCGGTGGGAAGCGAGCCCGGCCGGATCTTCCGGGAGGTGGTTCTCCGCGGGCTCGCCGTCACCGGGGTGGGACTGGGGGTGGGCGTGGTGGCCGCCTTCTTCCTGAGCCGCCTCATCGAGTCCCTCCTCTTCGGCGTCCGCCCCGCCGATCCGCGGGTCATGGCTGCGGTGGCGGGGGTGCTGGCACTGGTGGCGCTCCTCGCCTGCATCCTTCCTGCCCGGAGGGCCACCAAGGTGGATCCGGCTTCGGCCCTCGGGAGTTGAAGGCGCCGGACATGCAGACGGCCTCCTCGCCCGGTCAGGCGAGGAGGCCGTCGGTTCTCCGAAGAGGGGGCGCTACCTCAGTTGTTCTCCGCCCCGGCGTCGATCCAGGCTCCGATGAGCTCGATCTCCTCCTGGGGGAGCGGGTCACCATCTTCGGGCATGTCGCCCTCCAGGACCATGTCGTAGAGGATGCTGCCGGCAGCGTCGCCGGGCTCCACCACGGTGCCCCACATGGAGCCGCCCATGACGCCCTCGTAGGTCGTCATGTCCAGCGCCTCCTCCGTCACCACGGAATCGGCTTCTTCGTTGAAGGCGCCGTGGCAGGAGACGCAACTCCGCTCGAAGATCGGCATGATGTCGCTGGCGAAGCTCGCGGCCTCCTGGGCCACGTGTGCCTCTTGCACCGGTTGAACTTCCGCCGGTGTGGGTGTCGAAGGCGCGGCCTGCACCGTGAAGGCGATGCCGACGGGCAGAACCAGAGCCGAGAGTGCTGCGAGCCGAGTCCAGATCAAGTCGTACCTGTCCTTGCGAGGCGGTGCGAACCCGCCGTGACATGTGTGTGGAAACCGATGACGCCTACTAAACCGGATTCCCTTCGGAAGATCCGCGGGCGGCGCCGGCCCCCCTTCTCACAGCCTTCGACACCTTCGGCGGCGCGAGTGCTGGGGGCGTACAGCGTTCGCGCTACCGGACGCCGCTCTCGTCCTGCATGGCCTCGAGAAGCGCCTGGAACTCGGCACGCTGCTCCGGATCCACGTTCAGGATCTGCCCGATCTGGGTGTAGCGCTCGATGGTGAGGGGGCTCTCGGAGAGGGCCTCGCGCATCTCCATCTGGGCGGCCTGCTGGAGCTGCTGGGCTTCCTGCGGCGTGGAGGTGTCGTCCACCTCGGCCTGCAGGTCGGCGCGGATCTCCGCCACCACGAGGTAGACCTCGGCGAAGGTCTCCATCTCCCCGTCCTCGATGGGCGGCGCCTCCGGCATGACCTGACGTCCGCGGTTCTCGGCATCCTGGGCGTCGAGCTGCGCAGGGACGGCGGTGGCGAAGAGGGCCAGCAGGAGGGTGAAGGCGGTGGTGGCGATGCGTCTCGTCATGGTGGACATCGTGGTCCCGTACGTGGGAGGCACAGTCGAGCGACTCGTATGCACCACGAGAGGGGATGCAGGGATCATTCCAGGCGGGGCCCCTAGCGGATCCTCTGGAAGCGTACGTCTCGGGTCCGACCGTTGCTCATGTAGAAGGCGATCACCTGCCCGGCCCGATCGCGTTCGAAGGCGATCTGCAGCGGTCCGCCCGGCGTCGTGGCCACGAAGGCATCCGGGGAGCCAGGATCCAGCGCCATCTCCCCCATGCGCCGCTGGTCGAGGATGAGGCCGGCTCCTCCTTCGCCGTCGTCCTCGACCCGGATGGTGAAGAAGGTCTCCACCTCCTCGGAAAGGTAGCGGCCGGCGAAGGCCTCCAGAGCCTCCTCCGAAGGCGGCCAGCCCGCATCGGCGGACGTCTCCACCCGCGAGGCGCGCTGGTTCTGCCCACCCTGGTGCAGGACGATGGCCTCCGGCGGCATCGCCTCGCCGTCGCGCACCACGGTGAGGGACGCATCCAGGCCCTGGAGCGCGAAGGTGGTGTCGGAGGTCGGGGTCAGCTCGAACGCCTGCTGGCCCGTGGCCTGTGCGTAGAGCGCCTCGCCCTCCCTGGAGAGCGTGATCACGAAGGCCGGATTGGCGTCCAGGGCGTAGTCCCCTGTGACGGCGTCGAAGGCCTCGGGCTCGTAGCTCGCTGCGTCGAAGGTCTCGCCCTGGGCCACGGCTTCGCTCTCCTCCGGCTCCATGGCGTCCGCGAAGAAGGCGGCGGCGAGGCGGAAGGCGACCCCCGAGTCGAAGCCGGCATGGTTGCTCTGCACCGTGATGCCAGCGTCGATCTCCGGGTACATCGCCAGCATGGAGCGGTGGGCGATGTCCGCCCCGCCGTGATGGACGCGCCGAAGCCCCCGCTGCTCGTCCACGAAGAGCCCCAGCCCGTAGCCGGTGGTGTCCCCCGTGGTGGTGACGAACGAGGTGGTCATGTCGTCCACCAGGGCGGCGCTACCCACCCGGTGCTCCGAGTAGTTCTCCGCCCACCGCTGGAGGTCTTCCACGGTGGAATAGATGGCCCCCGCACCCAGGGCGGCGCCCAGATCCCGGATCTCACGGAAGCCGCCCTCGTCCGCAGGGGCGTACCCCATGCTCCGCTCATGGACGATGGCCTCGGCGTGGGGGCGGACCAGCGTCCGGGTCATGCCCAGGGGCTCGAAGAGGTTCTCGCGCATGAAGTCCGGAAACGTCTGGCCGGAGATCCGTTCCACGATGAGCGCTGCCAGTGCGAACGCGGTGTTGTTGTAGTTCCACTCGGCACCGGGCGCGTTCTGGAGGGCGGGTTGGGCCTGCACGACGTCGATGACCTCCTCCCGACCCACGTAGTCGCCGTCCCCGATGCGGCGTCCGGTCATGAGGAGGAGGTTGAAGATCTCCCGGTAGCCGGTGGTATGGGTCAGGAGATGCCGGACCCGGACGGTGTCGTCGAAGGCCGGAAGCTCCGGCACGTAGGCTCGTACCGGGTCGTCCAGGGAGAGATGGCCGCGTTCGGCCAGGAGGCGAACGGCGAAGGCGGTGAACTGCTTGGAGGTGGAGCCGATGTTGGTACGGGTATCGGGGGACCATGGGATGTCGTAGGCCAGATTCGCCATCCCCCAGGCTCCGGTGTAGCGGGTCTCTCCCCCGCGCCAGACCCGCACGGCCGCCCCCGGCATGTCGGAGCCGTCGTAGTGGTTGAGAAGCTGCTCGGTGAGGGCTTCGGGATCGGTCTCCAACGCCTCGAGAGCATCCAGGGTCAGGCGGTACCGGCCGGCCCCGGTGGCGCCGGCCATCACGCCCGCAGGGCCCGGCTGGTCCGTCGGCTCGGCACCGTCCGTCATGCCGACGATCTGAAGCTCCCAGCTTCCCGGGCTCTCCTCCGCCACCATGTAGAAGCGATCGACGCCCCGGTCGCGCCCCGGCAGGTTGCGGCGCTGGTTCCCCTCGGCGTCCACCAGCCGGACCCAGGCGTCGATTCCTTCCTGGACCACGCGTCCACGGATCCACCAGTCGTCTCCCACCTCCAGCGTGTAGGTAACGGTGTCCCCGGGGGCCAACGGGCCTTCCACGGTCTGGCCGGCGGAGAGGGAGGTGGGCTGCTGGGCGCACAGCGACGGGGCCGCGACGGCGGCCAGGAGGACGAGGGCGGCGAGCGGTGGGGCGGGAGATCGGGTCATGGGGTCCGTACGGCTCGGATGGGACGGTGGTGAGGTCAATCTACGGGTCGACTACGAGAGAAGCAGCCGGGTTCGTCAGGGGCTCCCGCCGCGCGCGGGTTGCCCTCGAGCGGCTCCGGCGCCCATCCTGGGCCGGACCGGATCGAAGCCCCTTTCGCCATGAGGCTCCCGGAGCTACCCGGGAGTGTTCCCCCATGCCTCAGCTCCTTCCCCTCCGGAGGTTCCTCTGCGCGGGAGCCGCCGGGCTGGCTGCCTTCCTCCCGGCCAGCGCCCCTGCGCAGTCTACCCACGCCGAGCTCGTGTCCTTCTTCCACGAGTGGCGGGACTTCGAGCGACCCGACGTCGTCGACGGCGTCCCCGACTACACGCCGGAGGCCATGGCGCGACAAGCGGAGGCGCTCGTCGACTGGAAGGAACGGCTCTGGGGCTTCGAGCGGGACGGGTGGCCGGTGGCCCATGAGATCGACTGGCACCTGATTCGTGCCGAGATGAACGGACTCGACTTCGACCATCGACTTCGGCGGCCCTGGGCCCGGGATCCGGCCTTCTACGTCATGGTGTTCCCGTCCCGCTCCGACGTCCCCGCCCACGAGGGCGCGGTCATGCACGGCTGGATCGACACCTGGACCTACGATCATCCTCTTTCGGAGGGGGATGCCCAGGAGCTGGCCCGTCGCTTCGGAGCGATCCCGGCGGTGCTGGAGCAGGCTCGTGGCAACCTGGCGGGGAGCAATGCCCGGGACCTGTGGGAGGCGGGGATCCGCTCCTTCCGGGGCCAGGCCGCGGACCTCCGCAGCTACGCCCAACGGGTGGCGGGGACCTCGACGGCGCTGGACGACGCGCTGGAGGAGGGCGCCCGGGCCTCCGAGGTGTTCGCCGACTGGATCGAGTCGGAGCTGCCGGGGAAGTACGGCCCCTCGGGGCTGGGGGCCGAGGCCTACACCTGGTACATGCACCAGGTGAAGCTCTCGCCCTACTCCTGGGCGGAGCAGGTGACCCTCATGCGTCGGGAGCTCGCCCGGTCCCACAGCTCCCTCCGGCTGGAGGAGAACCGCAACCGGGACCTCCCCGAGCTCGAGCGCATCGCCACCCGGGAGGAGTACGATCGACGGCTGAACGCTTCGGTGGACATGTACATGGAGTTCCTCGAGCGAGAGGAGGTTGAGACCGTCCAGCCCTGGATGGACGCCGCCCTGCGCGCCCGGATGGGGACCTTCACGCCGGCGGAGCCCGGAGAGATCCGCAACTTCTTCAGCGAGGTCATCTATCGGGATCCCGATGCCTTCCGGCCCCACATGCACCACTGGATCGAGCTGGCCCGCATGGAGGAGGATCCCCACCCCAGCCCCATCCGCGCCACCCCTTCCCTCTCCAACATCTACGACCACCGGTCCGAGGGTCTGGCCACCGGCGTGGAGGAGATGTTCATGCACCTGGGACTTCTGGACGACAACTCGCCCAGGGCCCGTGAGCTGGTGTGGATCATGCTGGCGCAGCGGGCGGCACGGGCCACCTCCGGCCTCATGCTCCACGGGAACGAGTGGGACATGGAGCGCGCGGTGGAGTTCGCAGGCGAGTGGACCCCTCGGGGGTGGCTCCCCGACGGGGATCTGGTTCGGGGCGAGCAGCACCTCTATCTGCGTCAGCCCGGCTACGGGACCAGCTACGTCGCCGGGAAGATCCAGATCGAGGAGCTCCTGGCTGCGGAGGCGCTGCAGGAGGGCGGGGACTTCACGGTGAAGAGGTTCTTCGACGACTTCTACGCCGAGGGCGTGATCCCGACCGTGCTGGTGCGCTGGGCGATGACGGGGGAGAAGGACCCCATCCTGGAGGTGGGTGCGGAGCCTCAGGAGGCGCCGTGGCGGTGAGGGAGGCCATGGCCCAAGGGGACGTCTCTGCCCGCCTCGCCCGCCAGCTCGACTTCCTCCTGGAGGTGGACCGACTGAAGCGGGTCCTGCGACGCACGGAGGTGGGGGACGGCTCCCGCAGGGAGAACTCGGCGGAGCACTCCTGGCACCTGGCGGTCATGGCCACCCTCCTGGCCGAGCACGCCGAGGCCGGGGTGGATCTCCTCCGGGTGGTGAAGATGGTGGTGGTCCACGACGTGGTGGAGATCGATGCCGGCGACACCTTCGCCTTCGACCTCGAGGCGCACCACGACAAGGAGGAGCGGGAGCAGGCCGCCGCCGAGCGGATCTTCGGACTCCTGCCGGCCGATCAGTCGGAGGGGCTCCAGGCGCTCTGGGAGGAGTTCGAGGCAGGGGAGAGCGCCGAGGCCCGCTTCGCCAACGCGCTGGACCGGCTGTCCGGCGTCCTCCAGAACCACCACAACGGGGGCGGCACCTGGATCGAGCATTCGGTGTCCCGAGCGGCCATCCTCCAGCGGCAGGACCCCATCCGGGAAGCCCTCCCCGAGCTCTGGCCCTGGGTGGTGGAGGTCGTGGACCGTGCGCTGGCAGGTGGAAGCTAGGCCAGGCGACGGAGGTCGGGCGTCGGCCGACCGGCCGGGTCAGCCCTCCGGCCGGGTCAGCCCTCCGCGCGGAGGGCCTCCACCGGGTCGGTCCGCGCCGCCCGCCGGGCCGGGACCCACGCCGCGAGCCCCGCCACCGCCGTGAGAAAGAGGATGGCACCCGCCAGCGTGAGGGGACTCAGGATCTCCACCCCGTAGAGGAGTCCCTCCAGGCGCCCTGCGGCGAGCCAGGCGAGACCCAGCCCCGCGCCGACGCCCAGCGCCACCGTCCCCACCATTTCCCGAAGGACCATGGACACGACCCGGGCCCGGCCGGCACCCAGCGCCATACGGATGCCCAACTCGTTGGTGCGTCGAGCCACGCTGAAGGAGACCACCGCGTAGATCCCCAGGCCCGCCAGGATCAGGGACAGCAGCGAAAACCCGCCGACCAGGAGCGCCGCCATCCGTGGGGTGGCCAGGCTCTCCCCCAGGTGGCTACGGAGCGTCCCCTGGGCCCGGACGGTGAGGGAGGCCCGCACCGCCGTCACCTCGCGACGGAGGGCGGGGAGCAGGTCGGTGGGGTCGCCGGTGGGGGTGCGGACCACCAGGTACGGCGACCCGATGCCCGACTGCCGGGCGGAGAAGTACATCATGGGCCGAGGGGCCTCGCCCAACGACCCCACGGGGACGTCTCCGACGACGCCCACCACCGAGCGCCAGGTATCCGACGTCTGGCCCCGGGTGCGCCCGCTCAACGCCGCTTGAGGGTCTCCCCAGAAGAGACGGGCTGCCGCTTCGTTCACCACGATGTTGGGGGCTGCGCCCGGGACGTCGTCCGGTCCGAAGCCGCGACCGGCCACCAGGGGGATGCCCAGCGCCTGGAAGTAGTCGTCGCTCACCACGGCGAAATCGAGCTCCACCGCCTCGGTGCCGCTGGCCGGGGCGTAGCCATCCACCACGGTGGTCGTACTCCCACCTCCCTGGGCCGGGAGTCGGGAGGTGACGGCCGCCGTCTCCACGGAGGGCAGGGCGGAGACGCGCTCCAGGAGGGTCGTCAGGGCCACGCGCGCCTCTTCGCCCTGGAGGCCCGCCTGAGCCAGGCTCGCCTGCACCCAGGCCACCCGGTCCTGGTCCATCCCGGTGTCGGTGTCCTGGAGGGCGGCGAGGCTCCGACCCAGGAGCCCGGTGCCCAGGACGAGGACCAGGGAGGCCGCCACCTGGACGGCCACCAGACCGTTGCGTAGCCGGAGGGTTCCGCGGCTCCCCGAGCCCCCGCGTTGCTGGTCGCGGAGGGCGCCGGAGACGTCGCTGCGAGCCGACCGCACCGCCGGGACCAGCCCGAAGACCAGCGCCGTCACCAGGATGAGCGCCACCACGAAGGCCAGGACCCGACCGTCCACGGCCATGGCGGCCAGGACGCCTCCGGGGACCTCCATGGGGATCAGGGGCACCAGGGTCAGGAGCCACCGGGCCAGGAGCAGGCCTCCGGCGCCGCCGAGCACCGACAGCGCGAGGGACTCCAGCAAGAAGAGCCTCGCCACCCGGCTGCGCCCCGCCCCGAGCGCCCGCCGCACGGCCATCTCCCCGGAGCGGCCCAGTCCGCGGACCAGGAGGAGGTTGGCCAGGTTCGCGCAGGTGAGGAGGAGGACGGTCAGGACGACGGCCAGGAGGAGCCACCCGGCCATCCGGAGGTCCCCGTCCCCCTGAGGATGCTGTCGGATCTCCGTCGAGGGGAAGACGGTGATGCCTCGTCCAGCGTTGAGCTCGGGGAACTCGGTGGCGAGACGGTCCGCCAGCCGATCCATGGCCGCCTGGGCCTGTTCCGGCGTGACGCCTTCGGCCAGCCGCGCCCGGACGTCGTACCAGTGGTCCTGCCGTCGATCCAGGTTGGTCACCCGGTACGAGCCCCCCACGGGCGTCGTGGAGATGGAGAGCCAGAGGTGGATGGTCAGCGGTGGATAGCTGCTGTCGATCTCCTCGGGGCCGACGCCGACGACGGTGACGGGTTGGCCGTTCAGGGTCAGGGTCGTGCCGACGATGTCGGGGTCGGCTCCGAAGAGGGTGCGCCAGCTCCGGGCGGTGAGGACTGCCACCGGGGCGGCGCCGGGATCGTCATGCTCCGGTCCGAACCAGCGACCGCGCAGGGGCGAGAGGCCCACCACCTCCAGGTAGGAGGCGGTGGCGTACTCGGCCGTGAGCTCCCGGGGGCCGTCGGGCCCCGTCCATACCAGCGGATCGAAGAAGGTGGGGGACATGGCCGCCACCGAGGTGAAGACCGGGGACTCGGCCATGTCCCGATAGGCCGGGAAGGAGCTGGAGCTGGGCTCGCCATCGTCCGAATCCTGGTAGACCTGGACCACGAGGGAGGGGTCGTCCCAGGGCGGCGGGCGGAAGAGGAGGGAATCCACCAGCGCGAAGACTGCGATGTTCACCCCCAGGCCGATGGCCAGGAGGGTCGCGGCGCTCACCGCGAAGAAGGGAGAGCGGGCGAGGCCCCGCAGCGCGTCCCGGAGGTCCTGCAGCATCGTCGTCATCGTCCATCCGTCGTCGGAGGTCGGTCGGGATCGTGGGGCCCGGCGCCGGAGCACCCAGGCGTTGGTCAGCGTGTCGCGCACGGCGTCCATGCGGACCCCGGCACGGGCCCACCGACCCGACGCCCGCTTCAGTCGGGTCCGGTAGAGGGCCGCCATCTCCTCGCCGTGCTCCTCCCGAAAGGCCCGGGGGTAGAGAAGAAGGAGGAGTCGGTACATGGCTCAGGCGCGCTCGGGCAGGATCCGGCCGTCCCTTGCACGCTCCAGCACCCGCTGGAGG
>CAKZOQ010000288.1 GCA_937136445.1 uncultured Gemmatimonadota bacterium | reverse complement strand
CGGGCACGCCGAGGCTCCGAAGGGCCGTCACCAGACGGGCCCACTGGTCCTGCTGAGCCTCCAGCCAGCGCCCTCCAGCCTCGGTGATCCGGTAGTACTTCCTCCGTCGCCCGCTTTCGGCGCGCTCCCAGAAGGGCTCGACGTGGCCCTTGTTCTCCAGGTTGTAGAGGAGCGGGTAGACGGTGGACTGCCCCATGGCGAAGATCCCGTCCGACTGCCGCTCCAGGGCCTCCACCAGCTCGTAGCCGTACATTTCCCGGCGGTCCAACAGGGTGAGCACCGCCAGCGGTGCTGCCCCCCGCATCCATTCCCGTTCCAGCGTCATCGAAGGACTCCCGTCGTGTCGATGGTCGAAGCCTGCCGCGACGTACTATGTGGTACATACCTTGTGGGCCATAGTGTCGTCGATCCACCCCCTTGGACGGGTCCGGGGCCCCGGAGGTTGGAAAGGCATCCTGTTACCTTCCCACCTCATGTTCGACTACACGCTGGACGCCACGGACGGCGCCGCCCGCGCCGGGACCTTCACCACCCCCCACGGGGCGGTTCGCACCCCCGCCTTCATGCCGGTTGGGACGCTGGGCACGGTGAAGGGACTCATCATGGAGGAGGTGGAGGAGCTGGGCGCCCAGGTGGTGCTGGCCAACACCTACCACCTGTACCTGCGCCCGGGCCACGAGCGGGTGCGCCGCCTGGGAGGGCTCCACGAGTTCATGCGCTGGGACGGGCCCATCCTGACGGACTCGGGCGGCTACCAGGTCTTCAGCCTCGCCGACATCCGCGACGTCACCGACGAGGGCGTCACGTTCCAGAGCCACATCGACGGCTCGGAGCACCTGTTCACACCCGAGTCGGTGATGGAGGTGGAGCGGGCTCTGGGGGCGGACATCATCATGGCGCTGGACGAATGCCCGCCTGGCGGTGCCGACCGGGTCGTGGCGGAGGAGGCCAACCGTCGCACCCTCCGGTGGCTGGAGCGGTGCCGGGACCGCTTCCGCGAGCTCGAGGACGAGGGCGGGGTGCCCCGTCAGACGCTCTTCCCCGTCCTCCAGGGGAATGTCTACGACGATCTCCGGCGGGACCACGCGCGAGCCGTCCAGGAGGTGGGCGACTGGGCGGGCTACGGCATCGGCGGGCTGAGCGTCGGCGAGGACAAGGAGGACATGTGGCGGACCCTGGAGGTCCTGGACCCGGAGCTCCCCGACGACCGGCCCCGCTACCTCATGGGCGTGGGCTACCCCGACGACCTCCTGGAGTCCATCCACCGGGGCTGCGAGCTCTTCGACTGCGTGGCCCCGACGCGCAACGCCCGCCACGGTACCGCCTGGACGATGGACCAGGGGCAGGTGAACTTGAAAGCGGCGCGGTACAAAGACGATCGGCGCCCCATGGACACCACCTGTGACTGCTACGCCTGCAGTCGGTACGACCGTGCCTACATCCGGCACCTGGTGGTGGCCAACGAGTGGCTCCACGTCCGCCTCCTCTCCATCCACAACCTGCGCTTCCTCACCCGGCTCGCCGATGAGGCCCGCAGGCGGATCCTGGAGGGGTCCTTCGCCGCATGGCGGACGGACTGGCTGGAGCGATATCGACGCGCCGACGCGTAGTCATGACAGCGAACGCATACGGAGACGACCCACGGTGACGATCCCCCTCACAGCGATGCTCATGGTCCCCCGGGAAGGGGGGAATGCCACGGTCATCTTCCTCGTCCAGATGGTGGCCATCTTCGCCATCTTCTACTTCCTCCTCATCCGACCTCAGACCAAGGAGCGGGACCGGCACCAGGAGATGCTGAAGAACCTGGGCAAGGGCGACGAAATCGTGACCAACGGCGGCATCATCGGCACCATCGTCCACACCGACGAGCATCGCCTGACGGTCCGCACCGCCGAGAACACCCGCATCACCATCGACCGGAGCCGGATCGCCGGACTCGCCGGAGCCGAGCGCGACGAGGAGGAGTAGGGTGGCGCTCCGGGAGATCGTCCTCATGGGGGATCCGATCCTCCGCCAGGAGGCCGAGGAAGTGGACGCCTTCGACGACGACCTCCGCGAGCTGGTGGAGGACATGTGGCAGACCATGTACCACGCCGACGGGATCGGACTGGCGGCGCCGCAGGTCGGGGTCTCCCGACGGGTGACGGTCATCGACCTCCGCCGGGAGGAGGAGCCCGAAGCGCGGGTGGCGCTGGTGAACCCCCGGGTGGTCTGGGTCAGCGAGGAGAGCGAGAAGGCGCCGGAGGGCTGCCTGAGCATCCCCGGCATGGAGGAGGTGGTGACCCGTCCCTGGTCGATCCGTGTGGAGGGCTTCGATCCCCACGGGAACGAGGTCCACCTCGAGGCCGACGAGCTCTTCGCCCGAGCACTCCAGCACGAGATCGACCACCTGGACGGGATCCTCTTCCCGGACCGCATCAGCGCCCTCAAGCGGCGCATGCTCATGAAGAAATGGAAGAAGCAGCAGGCCGAGGCCGAGTGAGCGACTCCGCCTCCGGGCCCCTCCGCATCGTCTTCTGGGGGACGCCGGACTTCGCCGTGCCATCGCTGAATGCCCTGGTGGAAGAGGGGTTCGACGTGGTGGCGGTGGTGACCCAACCCGATCGTCCCGCCGGTCGAGGGCGCTCCCTCCGGGCCTCGCCGGTGAAGGAGGCCGCCCAGGAGATGGGCATTCCGGTCCTCACGCCGGAGGCGCCGAAGGGCGAGGCCTTCCTCGCCGAGCTCCAGGGGTTGGAGCCGGACCTCTCGGTGGTGGTGGCCTATGGGCACATCCTCCGCCCGGAGGTGCTGGACCTCCCCCGTCTGGGCTCCCTGAACGTCCACGCCTCCCTCCTGCCCAAGCTCCGGGGCGCAGCACCCATCCACTGGGCGGTGGCCCGGGGCCACGAGAAGACCGGCGTCACCATCATGCGCATGGTGCAGGCCATGGACGCCGGGCCCATCCTCCACCAGGTGGAGGAGCCCATCGGTCCGGACGACACCGCAACCGACCTCTGGGCCCGGCTGTCGGAGGTGGGGGCCAGCGCCCTGGTGGAGGCGCTGACCCTCCTCTCGGTGGATTCGGTGGAGGAGGTGGAGCAGGACGACGAGCACGCCACCTATGCCCCCATGCTCGATCGGGATACCGGGCGCATCGACTGGTCCCGCCCCGCCGACGAGGTGGCCTGGCACGTCCGGGGGATGGACATGGTCCCCGGCGCCTGGACCACCCTGGACGACGACCCGATCAAGCTCTTCCGTCCGGAGCCGGTGGAGGGGGCAGCCCGAGGGCCGCGGGGCGCCGGGCCGGGGACGGTGCTGGAGGCCGAACCCGACACCGGCCTGGTGGTCGCCACGGGGAAGGGCGCCGTCCGCTTCGGCGAGGTCCAACCGCCGGGCAAGCGGCGGATGCCCACCGAGGACTGGCTCCGGGGCAGGGGCGTGTCGGCCGGTCAGCGCTTCGCGTGACGGAACCGCCCCTTCCGCGGCTCCATCTGGTCACCGACGACGCCGTCCTCGCCCGCCCCTCCTTCGCCGCCACCGCCGGGACCCTCCTGGCGGTGGGTGGGTCGCAGGTGGCCCTCCACCTCCGCGGTCCGCACACCCCCGGCCGGCCCCTCTGGCAGGCGGTCCGCACCCTGGCGCCCGCCGCCGAGTCCGCCGGGGGGCTCCTGGTGGTGAACGACCGGGTGGACGTCGCCCTCGCCGCCGGGGTGGGGGCGGTGCAGCTCGGGCAGCGGTCCCTCCCGACCGGGCAGGCTCGTGCCCTCCTGGGCGAGGGGGCTCGGATCGGGGTGTCCACCCATCGGGGTGCGGAGGTACGGAGGGCGGTGGCGGAGGGCGCAGATTGGCTCTTCGTGGGTACCCTCCACTCCACCCCCTCCCATCCCGGCCGAGCCGGACGCGGCGTGGGCGCCGTCACCGACGCCGTCGCGCATGCGGGGAGCCGACCGGTGCTGGGCATCGGAGGCGTTGGGCCCCACGATGTCGAGGCCATCCGAGCCGCCGGGGGGTGGGGCGTGGCGGTCCTCGGCGGAGTCTGGCACGCCGCCGACGCGGTGTCGGCGCTGCGGAGGTACCTGGCGGCGCTGGACGCGACGGCACCCACACGGGACGAGGCCCGGGAGGCATCGTGAGCGACGAGCAGAACATCCAGGTCCGACTCAACGGAGCGGACCGGGAGGTGGCCGCCGACCATTCGGTGCGCTCCCTCCTGGAGGCGCTGGACCTCCACCCCGGCATGGTCGTGGTGGAGTTGAATCGAGAGATCCTCTCCCGGGAGTCCTACGCGGACACCCCGGTGCGGGAGGGCGACACGCTGGAGCTCGTCCACTTCGTGGGCGGGGGCTGATCAAGAGGATGGCATGAACGAGACGACGACGATGGAGCGCACCCCGGAGGCGGAGGCCGGAGACGACGGGCCCCTGGTCCTCGGAGGCCGATCCTTCACCTCCCGCCTTCTCGTGGGGACGGGCAAGTACGCCACGAACGAGCTCATGGTGGACGCCATCCGGGCCAGCGGTACGGAGATGGTCACCGTGGCGGTCCGCAGGGTGGACCTGGACCGTTCGGAGGAGGGCGGAATCCTGAACCACCTGGACCCCGACGAGTTCTTCCTCCTGGCCAACACCGCCGGCTGCTACACCGCCGAGGACGCGGTGCGCTACGCCCGGCTGGCCCGGGCCGCGGGCTTCAACGAGTTCGTGAAGCTCGAGGTCATCGGCGACGAGGACACCCTCCTTCCGGACACCCAGGCCACGCTGGAGGCCGCCCGCACCCTCACCGAGGAGGGCTTCAAGGTCATGGCCTACACCAACGACGATGTGGTGACGGCCCTGCGCCTCGAGGACGCCGGCTGCGTGGCGGTGATGCCGCTGGCCAGCCCCATCGGGAGTGGGCTGGGCGTGGTGAATCCCTACTTCATCCGGGAGATCAAGCGGCGCCTGGAGGTGCCGGTCATCGTGGACGCCGGGGTGGGCACGGCGTCCGACGCCTGTGTCACCATGGAGCAGGGTGTGGACGGGATCCTCATGAACACCGCCCTGGCCGCGGCCGACGATCCGGTTCGGATGGCCCGGGCCATGCGCCACGCCACCCGGGCGGGTCGGCTGGCCTACCTCGCCGGACGGATGCCGGCCCGGGAGATCGCCGTGCCCTCGTCGCCCACCCGCGGCCTGCTGGACTGATCGCCTCCGCCGTGGATGTCACGCCCGCCCGACGGGCGGCGCTCCGCGCTCGCCTGGCGGTGGCCGGAGGCCGTCTGCTGGATCACGCCCTGGGCGATGTCGCCTCGGGCCTGGAGGACCGCGACCGTGGCTTCCTCCACGAGCTTCTCTATGGCACCACCCGACTCCAGGGGCGGTTGGACCACCTCCTGGATCGGAGGGTCCGCGGCGGGCTGGATCGCCTGGACCCTCCGGTCCTGGAGACCCTCCGGCTGGGCGCCTACGAGGCCTTCTACATGGACGGCGTGCCCGATTACGCCACCCGCTCCCAGGCGGTGGAGTTGGCCAAGGAAGAGGCGGGACAGGGGGCCGGCGGGCTGGTGAACGCCGTCCTCCGGCGCGTCGTGGAGGACGGGGTGGGGCCCCAGCGGTTTCCGGCCCTGGCCTCCGATCCCCTGGGGCACCTCACCCGGTGGGGCTCCCACCCCGAGTGGATGGTGCGGCGGTGGCTGGAGCGGTGGGACGTGGAGGCCGTCCTCCGCCTCGTGGAGCGGAACAACGCTCGTCCCGACACCCACCTGGTGCCGCTCGACGTCCCGCCGGAGGAAGGGGTCCGGCTCCTGGCCGAGGCCGGAATCGAGGCGGAGGTGACAGGAGGCGGAACCGGGTGCGTGTGCCTGGCCTCGGGGACGGATCCCGTCGCGGCTCTGGACGTGCTACCCTCCGTCATACAGGATCCCGGAGCCAACCTGGTACCGCGATACGCCGACCTGGCCCCGGGCACGAAGGTTGCAGATCTGTGTGCCGCCCCGGGCGGCAAGGCGCTGGTGTCGACGGGGGAGGAACGATACGTGGTGGCAGCGGACCGAGGGGTAGGGCGCATGGGTCTGGTACGGGACAACGCGAGACGGACCGGCCGAAGGCTGGGCCTGGTGGTGGCCGATGCCGCCCGCCCGCCCCTTCGGCCCGTCGATGCCGTCCTCCTGGACGTGCCCTGCACCGGGACCGGCACGCTGGGCCGACACCCGGACGGACGATGGCGGCTGGATCCCTCCGATCTGGACGCCCTGGCGGCGCTGCAGGACCGCCTCCTCGAGGGGGCCGCGTCGGTGGTGAAGCCCGGCGGGTACCTGGTCTACTCCACCTGTAGCCTCGAGCCCGAGGAGAACGAGGACCGGGTGGACGCCTTCCTGGCTCGGCACGACGACTTCCGGGTGGAGGACTCCGGGTCCGTGCCCGCCGACGTACGGGACGAGACCGGCCGCCTCCGGGTCCTCCCCCAGGACACGGGCTTCGACGGGGCCTTTGCCGCACGGCTCCGGAGGCGCGGATGAAGCTGGGCGGGTCGCTGCGACGCAGGCGCAGGGGGAAGAAGCGCCGCGGCCCACGGGGTTCTTCCGGAAGCGGGGGAGGTCCCGGACGGTTCGTCCTCACCCTTCTGGGTCTCGGCCTGGGTGGGTGGCTGGTGGGCTACCTGGTGGCCACGCAGATCGTCTTCCCGGCGCCTCCTCCTCCGGGAGATCTTCACCCGGTGCCGGACCTCCGGGGGATGGGACTCACGCGGGCATCGGAACGGGCCTCCGGCGCCCAGGTGACCCTCGGCGCCGTGGATTCCCTCCAGCACCCCACGGTTCCGGCTGGAACCGTTCTGGGACAGTCGCCCCTCCCGGGTCAACTCGCCACGCCGGGTACGGCGGTGCGGGTGACGGTGAGCACGGGGCCCCAGCGTCGGGCGGTCCCGGACGTTCTGCGGCTGGACGAGGAGCGGGCTCGCATCATCCTGGAGACCAGCGGCTTCGTGGTCCGCTCCGACACCGTGGAGTCCGACGTGACCCGGGGTCGCGTGGTGGAGGTGGCGCCTGGCGTGGACTCCGTGCTGGCCCTTCCGGCGGAGGTGGCACTCTCGGTGAGCACCGGTCCGCCGCTCGTCCTCATGCCGCGGGTGCTGGGGATGAACGAAGAGGCTGCCCGCGACACCCTCGAGTTGCTGGGCCTGGAGGTCACCGAGGTGGAGGAGGTCTTCCGCTTCGGTCGGGACCAGGGAATCGTGGTGGAACAGGAACCGGGGGCCGACACCGAGCTGGACCGAGGCTCCGAGGTCCGCCTTGCCGTGGGGCGCCGGGGTCGCTGAGGCCGTCGGGGCGGGGATCACGCCGCCCCGGCCCCGCCTTCCTTCAGGGCTCCGAAGTCCTACATTTCGGGGCCCTTGTGGGCGGAACCTCGCCCCGGAACACGCGGCGCCGGCGGGCCGTACCAGAAGAGCCACCCACCCCTCCCGATCCCACGCGGACGCCTCCATGCCCAGTCGCCTCTCCTCGCCCTACCTGTGGGCCATCCTGGGTGCCATCACCCTGGTCGTCGTCGCGTGGGCGGGCCGGGAGAGCTACCGACCGGTCATCACCGGCTCCGACGCCCCCAGCTTCGAGGCTACCACGCTGGACGGACGGGACGTGACCCTCGCCGACTACTCGGGGAAGGTCCTCCTCCTGAACGTCTGGGCGACCTGGTGCCCACCCTGCGAGGCGGAGATGCCCTCCATGCAACGTCTCTACGAAGAGCTGGACGACCCGGACTTCGAGATCCTGGCGGTGAGCATCGACGCGCCCCGGGGCCAGCAGGATGCCCTGGGCCGGGCCGGTGGTGACCTCAGCGCCTTCGCCGAGAAGCACAGCCTCACCTTCCCCATCCTCCACGACCCCGACGGCTCCATCCAGCGCGTCTACCAGACGACCGGCGTGCCGGAGAGCTTCATCGTCGGCCGCGACGGGGTCATCTACAAGAAGGTGGCGGGGCCCACGGACTGGGATGCCCAGGTCAATCAGGAGCTGATTCGCCGCCTCCTCGGTGACTGAGGTCGGGAGCGTGTCCTTTCTTCCCCGGGCCCTGGCGCACAACTGGCGGCTCAAGCTGGCGGCGCTGGGGCTCAGCGTCTTTCTCTGGGCCCTGGTCCAGACCGAGCCCCGCACGGCCCAGTCGCTGCCGGCTCCGGTTCTGGTGGAGGTGGCGGACACCGGCTGGACCACCGTGGGGGCCCCGGAGCCCGCTTCGGTGGAGCTGCGCATCACGGGGCCCACCGGGGAGATCGTCGACCTGGCGGCGGAGGGCGCCCTCATCCGGGTGCCTGTGGCGTCGGTGGGTTCGTCCGACACGGTCATCACCCTGCGGCGGGAGTGGGTCGCCCTGGGAGAGGGCACGGGACTCACGGTGGAGTCCCTGACTCCCAGCACCGTACGGATGTCCTTCGAGCAGGCGCTGACGCGGGTCCTTCCGGTGGCCATGCGTACCCGAGGCGAGCTCGACGAAGACCTCGCCCTGGCCAACCCCATCGGGTTGAATCCGCAGGTGGTCCGGGTCCGGGGACCCGCCTCCCGCGTGGAGAGCCTGGATTCGGTGCGGCTCCAGCCCCTGCCTCTGGACGAGGTGGACGAGTCGGGGATCTACGAGGTTGGGGTGGACACCACCGGCATGGGCGGCGCCCGGGTGACGCCCATGAACGCCTCCCTGGGGGTTCGTGTGGGGGCTCGCATCGAGCGGGCGCTCACGGAGGTTCCGGTACAGCTTCCCTCCCCGGACGACGGTACGGAGCTGTCCGTGGAACCGGCCACCATCGAGGTCCGATTGGTGGGGGCCCGCACCCTGGTGACGGCGCTGGACCCCCAGGAGCTGGCCGTCACGCTGTCCTCGGAGTCGGTGCAGGGCATGGTGGTGGGAGAGGAGCGGAGCGTGCCCGTCCTGCTGCAGGGGGTCCCGGAGCTGGTGATCGCCCGACCCCTCCCCGCCATCGTGACGGTGCGGAGGGCCGCGGAGGTCCAGGCCGAGGACGACGGGAGCGGCCCCGACGGCCCCGGAGACTCGGGATCGTGAGCGCCTCCGACTTTCCGCGCCCGCTGGTGATGGGTGTGGAGACCTCTTGCGACGAGACCTCCGTAGCCGTCCTGGACGGCGAGAACCGGATCCGCGGACATGTGATCCTCTCGCAGGACGAGCATCAGGTGTTCGGGGGGGTGGTCCCCGAACTCGCCGCCCGCGCCCACCTCCAGAAGATCGACTCGGTGGTGGACGGCGCGCTGAAGGAGGCGGGCGTGGGTCTCCGGGACATCGACCTCTTCGGCGTCACCGCCGGTCCGGGGCTCATCGGGGCGCTCCTGGTGGGCGTCTGTTGGGCCAAGGCCGCCGCCGCCGCCGGCGGACGTCCTGTGGTGGGCGTCCACCACATGGAGGCCCACCTCTTCGCTGCCTCCCTGGAGGACGCCTCCGCCGAGCCCCCCTTCGTAGGTCTGCTGGTCTCCGGGGGGCACACCCTCCTGCTCCACGCCGAGGCGTGGGGCGACTACACCCTCCTGGGCCAGACCCGCGACGACGCTGCCGGGGAGGCCTTCGACAAGGTCGCCAAGCTCCTGGGCCTTCCCTATCCCGGGGGACCCGAGATCCAGCGGGCCGCCGAGTCCGGCGACCCTGGGCGCCATTCCCTCCCCAGGCCCATGCTCCGGGGGGATCAGCGGCCCGGAGACCCGGACTACTACGACTTCTCCTTCAGCGGGTTGAAGACCGCCGTCCTGACATGCGTCCAGGGCCTGGAGGAGGAGGGGCGTCTGCCGAAGGAACGCGATCACGTCGCGGCGGCCTTCCAGGAGGCGGCGGTGGACACCCTCGCCTCCAAGACCCTCCGCGCCGTGGAGGAGACGGGCTGCCGACGGGTCCTCCTGGGAGGCGGGGTGAGCGCCAACGCTCCCCTCCGCCGGGAGGTGGCCGAGCGGCTGGGTCCCGACGGACGGCTCTTCACCGCCTCCCCGCGCCTTTCGGTGGACAACGGCGCCATGGTAGCCCGCACCGCCCGCTTCCGCTTCGACCGGGGCGAGGTGGCCCCGCCCACCCTCACGGCCTCGGCGCGCCTGGCGTTCCCGGGGCTCTCCGCTCCCGCAGCCTGAGCCTCCATGTACCCCAACCTCTTCCGCTTTCCCGAATGGCTCCCGCTGCTGGGGGGCGAGTACGTCACCTCCTTCGGGGTGATGATGCTCCTGGCCTTCCTGGTGGCGGGCTTCGTGGTCCGCCACGGGATGGACCGCATCGGCGAGGATCCGGAGGTTGCCTGGGACCTCCTCTTCATGGCCGTATTGGGCGGGATCGGCGGCGCCAAGCTCTACTACGTCTTCCTCAACTGGCCCCGCTTCATGGAGGAGGGTCTGCCCTTCCTGGTGGGGCGGGGCGGGCTGGTCTGGTACGGCGGCTTCTTCCTGGCGGCGGTCCTGGTGATCTGGGAGATGAAGCGGAAGGACCTGCCCATCCCCACCATGCTGGACATCACGGCGCCGGCCCTGGCCATCGCCTACGCGGTGGGTCGGGTGGGGTGCTTCCTGGTGGGCGACGACTGGGGTCGTCCGACGGACGCCTGGGTGGGGATCGCCTTCCCCCAGGGGGCACCGCCGACCCGGGTGGACATCATCGAGCAGCAGTTCGGGATCCAGGTCGATCCGGATCTGGTGGCCCAGTACGGCCAGGTGGTGCCGGTGCACCCCACCCAGCTCTACGAGGTCGCCATGAGCACGCTCATCTTCCTGGTCCTCTGGCGCCTCCGCTTCCACGAGCACAAGCCGGGCTGGCTCTTCGCCCTCTGGTTGAGCCTGGCAGGCGTGGAACGGTTCGTCGTCGAGTTCTTCCGTGCCAAGGACGACCGATTCTTCGGCATCCTCACCCTGGCCCAGATCCTCAGCCTCGCCATCGTGGCGCTGGGCATCTGGGGTCTGTCCCGCCGGCGCCGGACCGCCGAGGCGAGCTGATCGCACCGTGATTCGTCTCCTCCACGTCTCGGACCTCCAGTGCGGAGCGCCCTATCGGCCCGCGGTGGGGCAGGCCGTGGTGCGTCTGGCGAGGGCTCTGGACCCGGAGATGACGGTGGTGGCGGGGGATCTCACCCAGCGCGCCAGAACGGAGGAGTA
>CAKZOQ010000287.1 GCA_937136445.1 uncultured Gemmatimonadota bacterium | reverse complement strand
AGCGAGCTCAGGAGGGAGGGAACGGCCTCCATGGGATCCCTCACGCACCCCAGGAAGGCCGCGTCCGGGAAGGTCTCCCGGAGAGAGCGCACCATCGGGGTGAAGGACGGGTTCTTGCTCAGGATCCGCTTCTCCGGGCCCACCATGTAGAGGTGGCGCTGCAGGCAGCGTCGGTAGTGACCCAGGAGGCGCCGGCGGACGGCCTCGGGGAGGTCGTCGAAGCGCGCGAGCTCCCAGAGGGAGCGGTGCTCGGGCCAGGCCAGGACCAGGAGGAAGCAGGCGAAGGCCGGGAGCAGGAGGAAGTAGTCCTCCTCGGGCTCCTGGAAGTCCACGGGATGGACGTCGTCCATGAAGGCGAAGCCGCGGCGGGCGAGGCCGTCCAGGAGGCGGCCCGCGGGTCGGCCCATCAAGCCATCCAACCGCCCCAGCCCCAGCCATAGCGTGCGTTCGGTGACGGAGGGGGCCAGGAGGAGCTCCCACAGCCGCAGAGTGGTGAAGCGCTCCGTGTCCTCGGCGAGGACGCGCTGCAGGAACGAGGTACCGCTTCGGGGCATCCCCACCACGAAGAGGGGCTCCCGAACCTCCACGCGGTGGTAGTCGCGAAAGAAGATCTCGTCCAGGAGGAAGCCGACCCAGTGGACGGTCTGGAGGGCCAGGAAGAGAAGGGTGAAGACGGGCAGCACGAGGAGGCGCCGCAGGCTCCACGGACCGGCGCCCCGAGGGAGGAGTGTGCCTCGCAGGAGCCGACCGATGAGCTGCGTCGCGTCCCTCACGGGCGCCGCCTCAGCGTTCGCCGCCGGGTGGTTCGGGTGCCTCCGGGTCCACCACCGAGCGGACGGCGTTCTGGCTGTCCACCCAGCTCTGGAAATCCCCGCTCATGGATTGCCACACCAGGAACCCACCGGCTCCGACGAGCCCCACTCCCACCAGGCGGAGGACCCAGCGACGGTGGGCCGGGGCCATGAGCCGGCTCCCGTGGGAGGCGGCCCAGGCCAGGGAGCTGGCGCTGCCGACGTTGGTGGCGAAGAGGACGAAGAGGAAGAGGACGCCCTGGGTGGGGCTCCGCTCCCAGGCACGCAGAAGAAGCGGCGAGCCCACCACCAGCCAGAAGAGCCAAGGGGCCGGGGAGAGGAGGCTGGAGAGGACCACGTGGCCGAAGCGGGCGCTCTGGTCGGTGTCCTTCGAGGCGACGGACGCGGACGAAGTCACCTCCCCGACCGAAGCCTCCCGAGGCACCGGGGTTCCGGCGTGACGGGTCAGGAACCGGGTGCCGATCATGGCGATGACCACGCCGCCGGCCAACCCGAGGAGCGTCAGCGCCGGCCAGCTCAGCCGCTCCAGCACCAGCGCCGTGACGAGGACCGGGCCCACATCGGTGACCAGCGGGGTGAAGGCCAGCTTGAGGGCCGGCTTCATCCCCCGTTCCAGCGCCGTCCCCACGACCATGGTCGTGTAGGGCCCCGGCGCCAGCCCGGCGAAGAGGCCCAGGATGAAGGCGGTGAGGAGGGTCGTGAGCACGATAGCGGGGGAGGGAGGTGACCAGGGAGAGGGGCGTGCAGGCACCCGGCCCCCGTCCCGGCGACGCCCAAAGGTCGGGAAGATCCCGGTGCGGTGGCAACGGGCCCGCGCCACCGGCCGAGGCCGCCTTGCCGGTGGCTGACCTGGCCCCCTACCCTCCTCCCCTCCCGCAGGCAGCATCCGTTCCACCTCTGCATCGAGGCGCCGCGTGCCGCGATCCCCGTCGAGCTCTCCGTCCCGCGTCGCCGTCCTCGTCCTCGCGCTCCTGGCGGCCGGCGGCTGCGGCAGGTCGGGGACGAGCGGCCCCGCGGCCGAGCTGGCCATGGTAGGGGGTGAGATCCTCACGGTGGACGACGCCGGGACGGTGGCGCAGGCTCTGGCCATCCACGGGGACTCCCTGGTGGCGGTGGGGAGCGACGCGGAGGTGGCGGCCTGGATCGGTCCGGACACCCGGGTGGTGGAGCTCGACGGCCGCACGGTGATCCCCGGCCTCACCGACAACCACTTCCACGGCATCGGCGGAGGGCCGGGGGTCGACCTTTCGGGGGCCCGGTCCCTGGCGGACGTGGAGGCCGCCCTGGCGGCCCGGGCGGCGACCACGCCGGCCGGGGAGGTCATCGTCACCAACTCCGACTGGCACGAGGGGCAGCTCGCCGAGCAGCGGCTGCCCTACCGGGACGACCTGGACGCCGCCACCCCGGAGCACCCCGTCGTGGTGGTCCGGGGGGGGCATCAGTACGTCCTCAACAGCGCGGCGCTGGAGCGCTGGGGGATCCGACGGGACGCCCCGCCCGTGGCCGGCGGGCGGATCGGCCGCTACCCCGACGGCCGTCTCAACGGCGAACTGGTGGACCGGGCCAAGGGGCTCGTGGAACTGGACGGACCCGAGGGCCCGGCCACGGATCCTGGCGAGGAGCTGCTGGACGAACACCGGCGCCTCCACGCGTTGGGGCTCACCAGCGTGCGCTACCCCGGAGGCTCGGTGGAACGCTACGAGCTCCTGCGGGACCTGCACCGGGAGGGACGCCTGACCATGCGGGTCGACCAGCTCTTCCGCGCCGGACGGGGTGGCACCGTCGACGAGCTCCTGGCCCACCTGGACGAGGCGGGGATCGCACCCGGCGAGGGAGACGAGCGTCTATGGGTGGGTGGGGTGAAGATCAGCATCGACGGGGGCTTCGAGGGCGGATGGATGCGCGAGCCCTACCGGGAGCCCTGGGGCGAGGACGGCCGGTTCTCCGGCCTCCAGACGGTGGACAGCGCGGTGTACGTGGCCATGGTCCGCCGCCTCCACGAGGCAGGCTGGCGGGTGGCGACCCACGCCGTCGGCGACGCTGCCATGGACCTGGTTCTCCACGCCTACCGGCAGGCCCACGCCGACGCCTCCCTGGTGGGGCGCCGCTGGTCCGTGGAGCACGGCTTCATCGCCCGGCCCGAGCACCTGGAAACCATGCGGGAGCTCGGCGTCGCCGCCTCGGTGCAGAACCACCTCTACGTGGCGGCGCCCAGCCTGGTGGCGTACTGGGGGACGGACCGCGCCCACCACACGACGCCCCTCCGCGACTACCTGGACGCCGGCGTCGAGACCTCGTTGGGCACCGACTCGCCGGTCATCCCCGAGAACCCCTTCTGGGTCCTGCACCACTTCACCACCCGGGAGACGATGAGCGACGGCGTCGCCGGCGACGAGCAGGCCGTGGGCCGGATGGAGGCGCTGCGGGCCGCCACCCGTGGCTACGCCTGGCTGACCTTCGGCGAGGAGCGGCGCGGGAGCCTGGAGGCCGGGAAGCTGGCGGATCTGGTCCTCCTCTCGGACGACTACCGGAGCTGTGCGGACCCCTGCCTGCAGACGATGGAGGCGCGGGCCACGCTGGTGGGCGGGCAGGTGGTGCACAGCACCCTCGCCGAGCTTCCGGTCCAGGGGTCGGTGCCGGACTGAGTCGAGGGAGCCGGAGACCTCAACGCCCGAAGGGCAGACCGGGGAAGCCGCCGCCACCGCCCAGGCCGGGAAAGCCGCCTCCCCCTCCTCCGCCCATCATCCCCTTCATCTGCTTCATGAACTTCTCCATCTCGCCGAACTGCTTGATGAGGCGGTTCACCTCGGAAACCGGTCGGCCGCTCCCCAGGGCGATCCGCTTTCGCCGCGACCCGTTCAGCACGTCCGGATCGGCGCGCTCCTGCGGCGTCATGGAGAGGATGATGGCCTCCACGTGCTTCATGCGCTTGGGGTCCATCTGGGCGGCGGGGATCTTCAGCCGGCCCGCTCCGGGGATGAGCTTCAGGAGCTGATCCAGGGGGCCCATCTTCTGCACCTGGCGCATGGCGGTGAGGAAGTCCTCCAGGGTGAACTTCCCCTTCCCCATCATCTTCTGTTGCAGCTTCTCCTGCTCCTCGGCGTCCACGGCGAGCTGGGCCCGCTCCACGAGCCCCACCACGTCGCCCATCTGCAGGATGCGTCCGGCGAGGCGCTCGGGGTCCGCCGAATCCAGGTCGTTCACGCCCTCGCCGGTCCCCACGAACTTGATGGGCTTGCCCGTCACGCCCCGGATGGAGAGGGCCGCCCCGCCCCGGGCGTCGCCGTCCATCTTGGTGAGGACCACGCCGGTGATGCCCAGCGCGTCGTCGAAGCCCTCGGCGATGGTCACCGCCTCCTGACCCGTCATGGCGTCGGCGACGAAGAGGACCTCGTCGGGCTCCACGGCGTCCTTGATGGCCCGGAGCTGATCCATGAGGGTCTCGTCGATCTGGAGGCGGCCGGCGGTATCGACGATGACCACCGAATGCCCCCCCTCCTTCGCCTTCGCCCGGGCCTGGAGCGCGGTCTGGACCGGATCGCCCTCGAAGGAGCCGGCGTGGACCGGGACGTCGATCTGCTTCCCCAGTATCTGGAGCTGCTCGATGGCGGCGGGGCGCTGGAGGTCGGCGGCCACCAGGAGCGGCGAGCGGCCGCCGTGGACCATCCGCTTGGCCAGCTTCGCCGAGGTCGTGGTCTTTCCCGAGCCCTGCAGCCCCACCATGAGGAAGACGGTGGGACCGGTGCCCGCCCAGTGGATCTCCGGCCGGCCCTCGCCCATGAGCGTCGCCAGCTCGTCGTGGACGATCTTCACGATCTGCTGACCGGGCGAGACCGACTCGAGGACTTCCTCGCCCAGCGCCTTCTCCTGGACGCGCTTCAGGAAGTCCCGGGTGACCTTGTAGTTGACGTCGGCCTCGAGGAGGACCCGTCGGACCTCACGGAGGCCCTCCTTGATCATCTTCTCGTTGAGGACCCCCCGCTGACGCAGCTTGCTCAGGGCGGAATCGAGCTTGTCGCTGAGCTCTTCGAACACGGAGAGGGCTCCAGACGGTCAGGATGGACACCTCGGGAGGCCGGAGCCTGGAGAGGCGACCCCCCGGGGCGAGGCCCGAGAGGCAGGAGAACGGCGTGGGATCGGAAGCTAGATCGGGGGTCGAGCGGGCTCAAGGCGGACGACGGGTCACCAACGCCCTCCTCTTGTTGGTGGCCAGGACCAGCTCGCCCGGTACGCGATCGCTCGTGGCCTGCACTTTGTAGTGCAAAGTACTTGACTCCAACAACCCGCCGCGCCATCCTATCGATGAACAGGGAGCCAACCATGACCAGCCTCGCAGAATTCCTCTTCCCCGCCCCCGCCCGCCGGCGGTTCCCATCCATGCTCCGGTGGTGGGAGCGACGCCGGCTGGCCTACAACCTCTTCGTCGGGTCGGCGGGGGTGGTGACGGTGGCGGGGGTCGCGCTCCTGTCGCTGGTGCACCCCTTCCAGGACGGGATCATCCTGGTCCCCCTGTTCCCCATCCTGGCCTTCGGCCTGGCCGCCAACGCCTTCTACTCGCTGGGCGTGGTGGTGGAGTGGCTGGTCCACCGGCTCGGGGGCCGGACGGTCCTCCCCGTGGGCCCGGCGCTGTACCGCATCGGTCTCACCTTCTCCGTGGGGCTGGCCCTCTTCCCCCTCATGGCCATGAGCGTCGTGACCCTGGTGGCCCTGGTGGCCAAGGTGCTGGGCCTGGCCTGAGTCGTTGGCCGACGCCGGGCGGCCCTCGCCGGGCTACCGGGTCCAGACCAGGACCACCCCGCAGTTGGCACCCGTCCCGCCGTACTGGACCGGGATCTCCGCCGGATCGCGGAAGAACTCGATGCCGTCGATGGCGTCCATGGGGATGAGGTCGTCCAGGTAGAGGACGGCACGATTCGGATCCTCGTCGAAGCTCTGGGCGCGACGGACCAGTGAGCCGTCCACGTAGACCGCGGGCATGCACCGGCCGTTGGTCAGAGCCGCACGGCTGCCCGTCTCCCCGGTGGTATAGCGGACCTGCACTCCGGGACGGTTCCGGAAGAGCTCCTGGGGCCGGCTCACCGGCGTGTCCTCGATCTCCTCGCGGTCCAGGAAGACGCCGCCCGGGCCCCGCTCCCGGCGCTCGTAGAAGCCCGCCCGGTCCAGCCGTTCCAGCCGGGCTTCCACCTCGACGGTGACGCCTTCGATGGCCAGCGCTTCCTCCGGGAGCCGGACGGTGACCTGGTTCAGCCGCCCGCCGGCCGCCACCACGGTGTCCGTCACATCCTGATAGCCCAGCGAGCTCACCACCACCTCGTAGCGGCCCACCTGGGCGTCGGGGAGGCGGAAGGCCCCCTCGGCGTCCGTGGTCACCACCCGCGGTCGCCCGTCCCCACCTCCGTCGTCTCCGTCGGAGCCCAGCGCCGTCAGTCGCACCTCGGCTCCCGCCACCACCTCTCCGCCCTGGTACCCGGTGACCCGCCCGGCCACCAGCGTCCGGGCGCCCACGCCTACCGCCACGTCGTGGTTCCAGACCGCCTGCCCTCCGGGGATGCGCAGTTCGTCGCCAGGGGTCTCGAAGGGGCCCCAGCGGGCAGTGACGGTGAGGCGTGTGTCCCGCGGCACCGCACAGACCCGGTAGCGGCCCTCCGGACCCGTGGTGGCCCGCACCCCCTCGCCCGCCTGCCCCACCTGTACCGTGCCCGCACCCCCGCCCTCGACCGTCCAGCCCTCCCACCGGACGGTGACCTCGGCGCCCTCGAGCGGTACGCCCGATCCTCCATCCAGGACCTGCCCCACCAGCGCCGCAGCTTCGGCGGGGCGGTCGGGCGCCTCCTCCCGGCAGGCCCGCGCCACCGCCGAGAGCTCGGAGGGCACCCGGAGCGTCACCGCCTGGACCACCCCCTCCTCCGCCTCCACCGGTCGGGGCTCCGGCGACGCTCCGAGGCCCGCCGAAGCGGCGTGCTCCACCGTGAGCTCGTAGCGTCCGGGAAGCACCTCGGCGAAGCGGAAGCGGCCGTCGGCGTCGGTGAGGGTCTCCCGGTCGGTCCCGGCCAGCGCCACCAGCGCCTCCCCCACCGGCTCGCCGCTCACCTCCTCCAGGACCACGCCCTCCACCGTGGCGGTCTCGGCGGTGAGGAGGACCGGACCACCCTGCACCTGGACCGACAGTACGTCGGCACCTTCCTGACGGATCCCATGCTGGTAGACCCGCCGACCCCCCCGGCCGTCGGGCTGGATGGCCATCCACGGCATGCGGATCTCCCAGCGCGGGATGATCCAGGTGCCGTCCGGCAGCCGCTGGAACGCGATGTCCCCACCCACGTCCCGGAGAGCGGTGCGGGAGTCCAGGTTCACGTACCGGTAGGCGAGGTGCTCCAGCTCCCAGCTCTGCGGGTCCACCCAGAGGGTCCCGGCGACGTCCGGGAGGCGGCGTCCGGAGACGGGCTCGAAGACGAGGCCTACCTGGCCGGCCCGTTCCTCCTCACCGGTGCGGAGGCGGACGCAGTGGGTGTCCAGGAAGACGTCCGAGAGCATCACCGCGGCGTCCGGGGCGAAGTAGAGATCGCCACCCTGCGCGTCCTCCGCCGCCTGGACGAACCCCTCCCCCACCAGCTGCTCCGCCGGGCGACTCCGGTAGGGCGTGGCCGTGTACAGGGTCCGGGCGTGGCTCTGCTGGTTCGCCACCCGGCCGGTGCGCTCCTCCACGTCCCGGGCGTACTGACGCACCCGGTAGACGTAGCCACCGGCCTCCTCGGTGCGGCGCGTGGCTTCCAGCGCCTTCCGGACCTCGTCCCAGACCTCGGCGACACGCAGGCCGTCTTCCGGGCGGACGCGGCAGCGCTCCTCCCCCTCCACGCTGAGGCCTTCGAGCTCGATGGCCCGGCTCGAGAGGCTCAGCGACACCACGGCGGGTTCGCCTTCGGTGGCTTCGGCCCCCTCCCGGAGGGCGGTGGCGTAGCCGATCATCTCGGCGCGGACACCGTAGATCCCCGGGGGCAGGCCGGGCATGCGGGCCCGCCCCGCCGCGTCGGAGAGGGCGCTGGCCGCCACGCCCCTCCCGCCTGGGGCCCCCGCCTGGAGCGCCGTCACCACGGCGCCCTGGAGAGGCTCGCCGGACTCGGCGTCGCTCACCCGGACCAGGAGGCCCTGGGCGGTGGCCGGGCTCGGCGCTAGGAGGAGGAGCAGGAGGGATGCGACGGCCAGGGCGGTGGCTGGATGCACCCGCCCCGTGATCCCTACCCGCCCCATCGTCCGCCCGCCCTCGCGTCGCCTCATCCGCACCGATCCCGGAGGCTGATCCCCTACCGCCCTCCGTCCATGCCGTCGGAGACCGCCTCTTCCATCTCCTGCTCCAGCGTCTCCAGGACCTGGTGCCACTGGAAGCGCTCGCCCATCCCACGGACGTAGTAATCCATCCACGCCATCTCGCTCACCGACTTCACCAGCCGGTTCCGCGTGTCGGGGATGCCGTGGCTCTGGCCGGGATAGAGGTAGAGCTCGGTGGGGACGCCCAGCTTCTTGAGCGCCATGTGGAGCTCCTTGGACTGGGGGCTGGGCACTCGGGGATCGCCCTCCACGACGTGGATCATGGTGGGGGTGCTGGCGTTGCTGATGTAGGGGAGCGGGCTCTGCTCCCAGTAGGGCTCGAAGTTCTCGTACATGACGTCGTCGCCCACGTAGAAACGCCGGTTCCACTGCACGTCCGAATGGGCGTACATGCTGATCCAGTTC
>CAKZOQ010000286.1 GCA_937136445.1 uncultured Gemmatimonadota bacterium | reverse complement strand
CGAAGACCTGGAGTCGCCGACGCCCAAGGTCTCGGGCTTCATCGTCCGGGAGGCGGCCCGAACCCCGTCGAACTGGCGCGCCACCGGGGGGCTGGACGCCTATCTGGACGAGCACGGGATCACCGGGATCTCCGACATCGACACCCGGGCGCTGACCCGACACATCCGCGCCAAGGGTGCCATGCGTGGCGCCATCGCACCGGGGGACGCCGACCCCGAGGAGGTGGCCCGGATCATCGCCGACCACCCCCGGATGGAGGGGTTGGACCTGGCCTGCGGCGTGTCCACCGAGGAGCGCTACGAGTACGAGCCGGAGGGTGAGGAGCGCTTCCACGTCCTCGCCTACGACCTCGGGGTGAAGGCCAATTCCCCGCGGCTTCTGGCCCAGCGGGGCTGTCGGGTGACGGTGGTCCCGGCCGAGACCACCCCGGAGGAGCTCATGGAGCTGAACCCCGACGGCCTGTTCGTCTCCAACGGCCCGGGCGATCCTGCCGCGGTGAAGGCAGCCCAGCGGGCCATCATCCAGTTCGGAGAGGCGGGGATTCCGGTCTTCGGAATCTGCCTCGGGCATCAGCTCATCGCCCGCGCCTACGGTGCCGAGACCTTCAAGCTCCCCTTCGGCCATCACGGAGGCAATCACCCCGTGCAGCACCTGGACGACGGCACCGTCGAGATCACCTCCCAGAACCATGGCTTCGCGGTGCGGGGCGGGGACGCGGACGAGATCCCGGGTGCGCCCGACCTGCGGCTCACCCACACCAACCTCTACGACGGCACCGTCGAGGGCATCGCCCACCGGCGCTACCCGGTCTTCTCGGTGCAGTATCACCCCGAGGCCGCCCCCGGCCCCCACGACAGCCTCTACCTCTTCGACCGGTTCCTGGAGCTCATGGAGCAGCGTCGTCCAGCCGCTGCGCCGGCCTGACACGATTCGCGCGAAGCCCGCAAGTCCCCGCGCCACAACGACTCAGGGCGTCTTGCCCCTGGCCCCGAGCGGCGTTAAGGTGGGCCGAATGGAGCGCGAACACGTCGGAGATCCGGCGACCATCGACGGCAGGAGAGAAGGCATGACCAAGGCGGACCTCGTGGAGCAGGTTGCCGAGGCCATCGGCCCGGGCATCACCAAGAAGGACTGTGCCCTGGTGGTGGATGGATTCCTCAACGCCGTCAAGCGGGCGCTGGCCAACGGGGATCACATCGAGATCCGGGGCTTCGGCACCTTCAAGGTTCGTGAACGCAAGGAGCGCACGGCACGGAACCCCCGTACCGGCGAGCCCGTGAAGGTCCCAGCCCGGACGGTCCCCGTCTTCAAGCCGTCCAAGGCCCTCCGGAAGCGGGTCGCCAAGTTGTACGGCACCGACGACTGGGGAGACGACGACGACTAGACGCCACCGCCGGCGTCCCCCACGGCGACCCAGCACAGCGCCCCCGTGGCTTTCGGACTTAACGTCCGACGGCCCGGGGGCGTCTCTGTGTCGGTGACCACCACGAAGGCCCACGCGCGGCCCCCTTCCGACCAGGAGCTCGTGGACGCAGGTCAGCGGGGAGACCCCAAAGCCCTGCGGGTTCTGGTGGAGCGTCATCAGGACGCGGTCTTCCGGACGGCGATGGCGCTGGTCCGGGACGAGACGTTGGCGGCCGACGTCACCCAGGATGCGTTTCTCAAGGCCTTCCGGGCTTTGGAGAGCTTCCGTGGGGACGCAGCCTTCCGGACCTGGCTCCTCTCCATCGCGCGGAACGAGGCGCGAGGAGCCCTCCGGACGCGGGCCCGTCGCCGGGAGGAGTCGCTGGACGGGGTGGGGCCGCTGGCGTCGGACCGGGGGAGTCCGGAGGAGGACGCCCTCCGGGCACGGGAGGTGGACCGGGCCCGGGGCTTTCTGGCGGCGTTGCCGGAGAAGCAGCGGATGGCGGTGGCGCTGCGGGTGGACGAGGGTCTGAGCTTTCGGGAGATCGGAGCGATCATCGACTGCTCGGAGGGTTCGGCGCGGGTGAACTACTTCCACGGGATTCGAAAGCTCAGGGAGCGGATGTCATGAACGATGCGTGCAGCCGGGTGCGGGTGATCCTTCCCGACCATGTCGCCGGCCTCCACGAGGCGGAGGACGGAGTGGAGGCCCACCTCGAGGTGTGCTCCGCCTGTCGGGCGGAGGCAGAGCTCCTGGCGCTTCTGTACGAGGGGCGGACGACGGCGCCGGACGGCCTCGCCGAACGGATCGAGGCGGCGCTGGCAGGGGTGGGTCGACCCCGCGCGGAGCGCGCCGACGCGGATGTGCGGGACTCCCGGGGCGGTGCCGCGGTGCCGGGCTTCCCGTGGTGGGGGCTGGCGGCGGCGGCGGTGTCGGCGGTGGCGCTCGGGTGGGGCATCGACCCGCCGTCCCCGGGTCCATCGGACGGCCTGCCGGCCTTCGTGGTCGAGGGCGAGGTGGGGACGCTCTGGTTCACCGACGACGGCGAGGTGGCGGGGGTACCGGCGTGGGAGAGCCTGTCCGATGCCGAATTGGAGATGCTGTTGGACGAGTTGGAGAACGGAGGAGCGGCATGACGCGCGACGCGAGGACGAGAGGACGCACCGCCGGGGCTCGAACGGGGTCCCGCTGGATGCAGGCCCTTTTGGTGGGGATGGCGCTGGCGGTCTCGGCCCCGGGCGTGATGGGACAGGCGCGCCCGGATCGCCCGGATCGGGCCCGGCTGGAGGAGCGCGTCCGGGAGCGCATGGCCCAGATCATCCGGGAGCGGCTGGCGCTGAACCAGGAGGAGGCTCGGGCGCTGGAGGAGGTGGTCCGTGAGACCCGGGAGCGACGGAGGGTTCTGGAGCGCCGGGAGCGGGAGGTCCGGAGCTCCCTGCAGGCCTTCGAAGCCGAGGAGCCGGCGGACGACGAGGACGCCCGTGGCTTCCTGGAGCGCATGAGCGAGCTGCGTATGGAGGAAGCACGGCTCTTCTCCGAGGAGCAGGAGGCCCTCCTGGAGATCCTGAGCCCCAGCCAGGTACTTCTCCTCCACCAGCTACGAGGCCAGATGATGGAGCGGCTCCGGGAATTCCGGAGTGGTGGAGGCCGGAGGTCTCCGGGGGATGGACCGGGGGGAGGGCCTCTCGGGCGGTTCGAACGGGAACGTTGACGGCCTCCCGGGGGTCCCCCTTAGGCTGACGATCCCTCCCTCTGTCCTTCCGACCGACGTCGCATGAGCCTCACCGTCCGCACCCTCTTCTTCGCTTC
>CAKZOQ010000285.1 GCA_937136445.1 uncultured Gemmatimonadota bacterium | reverse complement strand
CCGCACTTCTCCCGCCCCACGAAGCCCCGGGCCAGCGCCAGGTTCACGATCGCCTGCACGTTGTCCACCCCGAAGCGGTGCTGGGTGATGCCCATGCTCCAGATGAAGACGGCCGACTCGGCCGTTCCGACGGTCTCGGCGAAGGCCTTCATCCCCTCGCGGGAGACCCCGCTGAAGCGCTCGAGCTCCGCCCAGCTCTGCTGCCGGAGGGAGGCCTCCAGCGCATCGAATCCGGTGGTGTGGGCCTCCACGAACGGGCGGTTCACCCACCCCCGCTCGACGATCTCCTTGAGGACGCCGTTGAGGAAGGCCACGTCTCCGCCCTGGTGCACGGCCACGAAGTCGTCGGTGAGCTCGGTGCCGAAGACCGCAGAATCGGCGATGGAGGGGATCCAGTACCGCTCCATGGCCGGCTCCCGAAAGGAGTTGACCATGGCGATGCGGGTCCCCTCCTCCTTGGCGCGGTACATGTACTTCGTGGCCACCGGTTGGTTGTTGGCCACGTTGGAGCCGAAGAAGACCAGGAGGTCCGAGCCGATCCAGTCCGTGTAGGAACAGGTGGAGGCGGCGGCGCCCAACGACCGCTTGAGGGTGGTGGTGCTGGGCGCGTGGCAGATGCGCGCCGAGTTGTCCACGTGGTTGGTGCCCAGGAACCGGGCGACCTTCTGAGCCACGTAATACGTCTCGTTGGTGATGCCCCGGGAGGTCAGGTAGAAGGCCAACCGTCGGGGGTCCACGGCGCCCAGCCGGTCTGCCAGAAGCCCCATGACCTCGTCCCAGGAGACGGGCGTGAAGCCGGGCTCACCCCGACGGCGCACCATGGGCTCCGGAATCCGCCCCAGCGCCCGCAGGTCGTCCCCCTCCATCTCCCGGAACCGCTCCACGTCCTGCAACTCCGAGGCGTCGAAGGCGCCCATGGTGTTCAGGCGCAGCAGCGAGAGTCGGACGTTGCAGAGGTGCACCCCGTCCAGGGTGAAGTCCCGCAACCCGGTGGTGCCGAGCGCGCAACCGTCGCAGACCCCGTCGCCGAGGATGCGCATGGCGAACTCCACCTCGTCCCGGTTCTCCCAGAGGGTGCGGAGCATGTCCCGGAAGTGGTGCGGCTTCTCCTCACCCAGCCCGAACGGCTTGAGAGAGGCCCACATGGAGGGATTCCAGCCGAATTCCATGGCGGAGGGGTCGGACGCTAGAAGATGAGGGCGAAGATCGCGCCCAGGAACGCCAGAGCCACGTAGGCGCCCCACCCCACCAGGATGGTGAGGAAGGTGGCCCCGTTGCCGATGTCCAACGCCTGACGGACGGCCACGAAGCCCGTGACCAGGACCCAGAAGGGGATCAGCCAGGTGACGACCCCGAGCAGGGGAATCACACCGAGGATGGCGAGGATGCCCGGCGCCTGGGCGAAGCCGAGGGTGCGGAGGAGTTCGCCCCAGGTGGCGGTCCCCTCGAAGATCTTGGTCCCCACCAGGTAGGTCACGCCGGCCCAGATCCCCCACCCCACCAGGGCGCCGAGGGCGGCGCCTCCGGCAGCCAGAACCCCGTCCCCCGCCCCGCCGATGGCCTGCGCCACCGCGACCAGGGCCACCACGGCGGCCGCCTGGCCGGTGGCGGATTCGTCGTGCTCCACCTCCTCGAAGGTCTCGATGTCGAGGAAGGCGGCTCCCTGCATACGCGGGATCATGCCGCGGGACGGACCGGTCATGGACATCTCCAGAAAGGAGTCAGAGGGCGAGCATGGCGGTGAGGCCGGTGGCCAGGACCACGAAGAACGCGATCCGGAGGACTCGCCGCTTTCGTCGGACGTGTCGGAGCGGGTCCGACGTGTCGCAGAAGGGGCAGGTAAGGTGATCGGTGTCGATGGGCGTGTGGCATCCCCGACACGGGCGGCGAGGGGTCAAGCGAGTCTCCGGGATCGGCCTCGGGTCAGCCAGAACATTCACCGAAGGTCTGGGAGAGAACAAGGCTCCATCGGGCCCCGGCTTGTCCTATACCAGTCCTCCATCCTACCCTTAGTCGCTGGTGCGCCGATGCGCAGCCCCCCTCCACTACCGGAACTCCTTCGGAGACTTCGAAGATGACCTCGACCGGCTGGCACATTCCCCTGCTGTCCGTCCTGCTGGCTGCCACCCTCGCCACCCTGCCTGGAGACCTCCTCGCTCAGGAGGAACCGGATTCGGCAGCCCTGGCGGAAGAGGCGCGCGCCGACTCCTTGGTGGATCTCTCGGTGGAATCCCAGGTGTCCCGGGAGGAGATGGAGCACTACGTCACGCTCCAGCTCGAGGTGGACGAGCTCCAGGAGGAGGCCATCCAGGAGATGGTACGAATCCACGCCGAGTCGGGCCGGGCGAACATTCGCAACAACCTCACCCAGGCCATCGCCGCCGCCCACGAGGCGCACGGGATGGAGCCGGACCGGGCCAAGCGCATCACCTTCCTGGTGAGCTCGGACCCGGCGGTCCGGGCCCTCTTCGAAGTCGTGATGCAGGAAGTGGTCGAGGGCGGGTCGGCGAGCTGAGAGCCGAGGCGGTCATCTAGAACCGAACGCCCACCACCAGCCCGATCCGCCCTCGAGCGCCATCGGACCCTGGTGTGATGGCGATCATGGGCGACGTTCGCACCTCGGTCCATACGACGCCGGCCACCTGGAACAGGGTGGCGGCCAGCAGGACGGCACCACGGGATTCAGCCCGAGAGGTCAGGAGGAGGCCCAGAGCTCCGACTCCAGCGCTGACGCCCAGATCGGCGAAGACGTTCCCGCGGAAGCCATTCCCACCGTGCGCCCCGACCGCCACGCCAACGATCTCTCCGGCGATGGCCCCCAGCACGAGCTCTTCGCAGATCTCGTAGCAGTCGCCGCTCGCACCGAGCCAGAGTCCTCCGAAGAAGCCGCCCGCACCACCGAGGACCGCACCGAGGGTGGCTCCCGCCGGTGAGGCATCGCGCGGTTCCTGAGCGAGAGCTGCCCCGGACCCCGCGCCGACACCCAGGAGGGCCAGGATCAGGACCACGGGGAGTCGCCTCACCCTCTTCGCGGCCGCCCGGGCTGGTCGGGCCGAGGTGCGCCTGGGTGTCGGCGTGTACGCGTGGATGGTGCCCACGAGGACCGTCCTGTCAGAGTGCGAATGCTTGATCGTTGCATTGCGAGTGGTCAGCTTGTGGGCAACTTGTGATCCTCTCACACCCACCCGCCATGCCCCCCCAAGGCACCGACGGATCCGGTTCCGCCCTACCGTCGCATAGGAACGGGACGACCGACGGGGGTGGGGACCGAATCACCGAGGCGTACTATGCGACCCGGCAGCTGATCCTCGACCACCAGATCGTCGGGGGAACGCCGCTCATCCAGGCGCAACTCGCCGAAGAGATCGGGCACTCCCGGGCTACGATTCGCGCCGTCCTCAACCGCCTCGCCCAGGAAGGATATGTGGTCGAGAAGGTCATCGGGACCTATTCCCGATTCGTCGTAGCCCCCCTGACGGTCGAGGACATGGATGAACTGATCGCGCTCTGCAGCGCCCTCGAGGGGATCGCGGCACGCCGCTGTGCTCAACTGGGCGACGAAGAGCGGACGGATCTCGCCGACCGACCGAACATTCTCCCGGTCCATCACCTC